>NZ_JAFCTI010000013.1:0-135795 GCF_049895945.1 Pseudarthrobacter sp. DSP2-3-2b1
CGGCTCCCACGTCTCGCTTCGCTTCGCCGCGGGGCCCTCGCCGCCGTGGGCCCACCCACCGGCTCCCACGTCTCGCTTCGCTTCGCCGCGGGGCCCTCGCCGCCGTGGGGGCCCCCCCCCCCGCCCCCCCCCCGGGGGGGGGGTTTATTTTATAACCCCCCCCCCCCCCCGCTTCTTGGTGCGCGCCTACCGGCTTGTGTAGCCAGCGTCCGCGTGGATGGTGGTCCCGGTGACGTAGGAGGACTGATCGGAGGCCAGCCACAGGCTTGCCTGGGCAATCTCGTCTGCCTGCCCGAACCGGTTCAGCAGGCTCAGCTGCGGCGCAAACTCTTCCGGATCGATGCCTGTTGCTTCGAGGGCTCCCCGGAGCATCGGGGTATCGATGGCTCCTGGCGCGACAGAGTTCACCCGGATGTTCTCAGCACCGTTTTCCAGTGCAGCCACCTTGGTCAGGCCCACTACGCCGTGCTTTGCGGCGACGTAGGCGGCGTTGTTTGGCTGCGGACGGAAACCGCTGACCGAGGAGATGTTGATGATCGATCCGCCGGTGCCCTGCTTCCGGAGCTGGATGAGCTCGTACTTGAGCGAGAGGGCAGTGCCCTTGAGGTCAACACCCATCAGCCGGTCCCAGTACTCCTCGTCGAGTTCATGCAACGGGGCGTTGTCCGGGGTCAGGGCGGCGTTGTTCACCGCAACGTCCAGGCGGCCATACTTCTCAACGGTCGCCTCCACCATGGCCTTGACCTGATCGCCCTTGGAGATGTCCACCTTCACGAAGAACGCAGTGCCGCCGGCAGCCTCGATGGCCTGGACAGTCTCCCGGCCCTTTTCCTCGTTGAAGTCAGCAACAACCACCTTGGCGCCGGCTTCGGCGAAGAGCTTGGCAGTCGCCTCCCCCATGCCCATGGCTGCACCGGTAACAATCGCGACCTTGTCCTGAAGAACTGGGAACGTCATGTTGGCTCTGCTTTCTCTCGGCAAATGTGGCTGTCTGGTTGGGCAGCTACTAACTTCAACCTACTCCCAACAGCCCAAATTCCATGCATTTGCATATTTCTGCGCAGCAGAATCTGCTTGCAACTGGCCGGGCCCCGCGGAAGTGTCAGCGCAGACTCACCGTCCTGCCGCCGTCGGGCATTACCCGTTCCTAGCTTTCCCGCAATGCCTTCTCACGCCCAGCTGCCCGCTCCTCTGCCGCCACCTGCTCGCCGGCGAGGTCCCGCTGGAACTCGGCGTAGCGGGTCAGGTGGGACGGGCGCTTGCGGATGATGAACCAAGCGACGCCGAGCATCACGAACCAGAGGGGCGTGACCAGGAGTGCCAGGAGCGTGTCCGGCTGCGTGGTCAGCGCCCAGAGCACAAACGCGAAGAACGCGAACACCAGCCACACCATGGGGATGCCGCCGGGCATCTTGAACTTGGAGGCCTCGTGCAGGTGCGGGCGGCGGGTCCGGAATTTGAGGTAGCTGGCCAGGATGATGGACCAGACAAACACGAAGCAGACAGCGGCCACGGTGGTGACCATGTCGAACGCCTTGCCGATGTCCGAGCCCGCGTACATGAGGATCACGCCGGAGAGCAGCAGGATGCACGAGAGGAACAGGGCGTTCTGCGGGACCTTGCGGCGGGACAGGCGGTTGAAGACTGACGGGGCGTCGCCCTCCTGGGCCAGGCCGTAGACCATGCGCGAGGTGGAGTAAATCCCGGAGTTGGCCGAGGACATGGCCGAGCTGAGCACCACCAGGTTCACCACGGTGGCTGCGGCGCCGAGGCCGGCCAGGGAGAACATGGCGATGAACGGGCTCTGGCCGGCCTGGAACTGGGTCCACGGCGTGACCGACATGAGGATGATCAGGGCGCCCACGTAGAACAGCAGCACGCGGATGGGGATGGAGTTGATGGCCTTGGGCAGGTTCTTCTCCGGATCCTTGGCCTCCGCGGCGGTGGTGCCCACCAGTTCGATCCCCACGAACGCGAACACGGCGATCTGGAAGCCGGCCACAAAACCCATGAACTCATTAGGGAAGAATCCGCCGTGGCTCCACAGGTTCGTGAAGGTGGCAGGGCCGGCGTCGGACTGGAAACCGCTGAAGATCATGAACAGGCCCACGATGATCAGCGCCGCGATGGCAATGATCTTGATCAGCGCGAACCAGAACTCGGTCTCTCCGAACGCCCGCACCGTTGCGAGGTTCAGGACCAGGAGGATGATCACGGTGGCGATGCCCGGGATCCACAGCGGCACGCCCGGCCACAGTTCCTCGGAGTAGGCGGCGATGGCGATCACGTCCGCGATACCGGTGATGACCCAGCAGAACCAGTAGGTCCAGCCGGTGAAGAAGCCGGCCCAGGGGCCCAGCAGGTCCGCGGCGAAATCGCTGAAGGACTTGTAGTGCAGGTTGGACAGGAGCAGTTCGCCCATGGCCCGCATGACGAAAAACAGCATAAAGCCGATGATCATGTAGACGAAGATGACGGACGGGCCGGCCGCGGAAATGGTTTTGCCGGAGCCCATGAACAGGCCCGTGCCGATGGCGCCGCCAATGGCGATCAGCTGGATGTGGCGGTTGCTGAGCTGCCGTTCAAGGTGCGGCGCCTCGGCGGTGGTGGTTTTACTGCTCACGTGCTTGCTCCTCGGGTTAATGCTGCTGGAGTGCTGCGGGGGAAGATGCGGGGCCCGCTTCATTGGGGACCGCATCGAGGTTGTTGAAGCTGTAAAGATGGATGCCGGCGATGGTGCCGGCTTGGTTGTTATTGCTTTTCAGCTCGGCCACCAGGGTGGCGGGCGAGTAGCGGTCACCGCTGAGCAGCTTGCGCGCCAGTGGTCCCTTCCCGCTGAGGAACTTCAGGGAACTTCCGACACCGATCTGCGTGGCCAGTGAGACCAGTTTGGTCCGCGGGACGGACCCCGCCACGCCCGCCCAGACGGGCAGCTGGACGCCTTCACGGCGCAGAAGCGCCGCATAGTCGCTGATTTTGGGCGCGGCAAAGCACATCTGGGTGACGATGGACGTGGCCAGGTGCTGCTTGGCCAGCAGGGCATCGAGCAGGTCCAGGGGCTGCACCTTCGGGTGGCCTTCCGGGTATCCGGCGATGCCCGCGCGCATCCGGCCGCCGGTGTACTGCGCGATGTCCTCGAGCAGCGGGAGGGCCTCTTCGTAGGTGCCGGCGGGCTGTTTCCTGTCGCCGCCGATCACGAACACCTCGCGGATGCCGGCGGAATCGCACTCGCGCATGATCCGGGTCATCTCGGCGCGGTCGTGGATGCTGCGGGCCGCGAGGTGCGGGATGACGGTGTACCCGAGGTCTGCCAGCTCCACCGCCTTCCTGACGGTCCGCTCGACGCCGTGGTGCGGCAGGCAGGTCACGGTGAGCGTGGTGCTCAACGGAACGTGGGCGCGGACCTGCTCAACGATCCCTGTTGACGGGACGATTTCGATTCTCGTGGGGAACATCTTTGGTCCTTTCTGGGTATCGCTTGGTGGCCGGCCGCTTAGCTGGCCCGGGCTGCGAGCAGTGAGCTGGCTTCCTGGCGGGTGCTGCCGGAGGACTCGATGTGGGCGAGCTCGGCCGGGATTTCCCAGCCCTTCTTCCGCATCGCGGTGGCCCACAGCCGGCCCGCCCGGTACGAGGACCGGACCAACGGGCCGGACATGACGCCGAGGAAGCCGAGCTCGGTGGCCTCGTCCTGGAGGTCCACGAACTCCTGCGGCTTGACCCAGCGGTCCACCGGCAGGTGCCGCTCACTTGGGCGGAGATACTGGGTGATGGTGATCAGGTCACACCCCGCCTCATGCAGGTCCCGCAACGCTTCGGAGATTTCCTCGCGGGTCTCACCCATGCCCAGGATCAGGTTGGACTTGGTCACCATCCCCAGGGCCCGGCCCTGGGTGATCACATCAAGGGACCGCTCATACCGGAACGCCGGCCGGATCCGCTTGAAAATCCGCGGGACCGTCTCCACGTTGTGCGCGAACACCTCAGGCTTTGAATCGCAGATCGCCGCGATGTGCTCGGGTTTGCCGGAGAAGTCAGGGATCAGCAGCTCCACACCGGTGCCCGGGTTCAGCTCATGGATCTTCCCCACCGTCTCCGCGTACAGCCAGACACCCTCATCGGCGAGGTCATCCCGGGCCACCCCCGTGACCGTGGCGTAGCGCAGCTGCATCGCCAGGACCGAGCGGGCCACCTTCGTGGGCTCGAACATGTCCACCGGGGACGGCTTGCCCGTATCAATCTGGCAGAAATCACACCGCCGGGTGCACTCGGACCCGCCAATCAGGAACGTGGCCTCCTTGTCCTCCCAGCACTCAAAAATGTTGGGACAGCCGGCCTCCTCACACACCGTGTGCAGGCCCTCCTTCTTGACCAGGTTCTTCAGCTGCACATACTCCGGCCCCATCTGGACCTTCGCCTTGATCCACTCAGGCTTCCGCTCCACGGGAACCGCCGAGTTACGCTGCTCAACCCGGAGCAGCTTGCGGCCTTCTGGTGCCAGTGTCATTTAGTTCTCTTCCCTTAGCATTGCGGCTAGCATTCGACCACGTTGACGGCGAGGCCGCCCATGGCCGTTTCCTTGTACTTGGAGGACATGTCCTTGCCGGTTTCGCGCATGGTCACAATGACCTCGTCCAGCGATACCCGGTGTGTCCCGTCGCCCCAGAGCGCCATCTTCGCGGCGTTGATGGCCTTGGCCGCGGCGATCGCGTTCCGTTCGATGCACGGGACCTGGACCAGCCCGCCGATCGGATCGCACGTCAGGCCCAGGTTGTGTTCCATCGCGATTTCGGCCGCGTTTTCCACCTGCTGAGGCGTGCCGCCCATGACCTCGGCGAGTGCTCCGGCCGCCATCGACGACGCCGATCCCACCTCGCCCTGGCAGCCCACCTCGGCCCCGGAAATGGACGCCTGTTCCTTGTACAGCACCCCGATGGCGGCGGCGGTGAGCAGGAACTTGACCACCACGTCGTCGCGGTCTTCCTGCGTTGCCTTGTCCATGCCGGGCGCGAAGTGCAGCGCGTAGTACAGGACTGCCGGGATGATTCCGGCCGCACCGTTAGTGGGCGCGGTGACCACGCGGCCGCCGGACGCGTTCTCCTCGTTCACGGCCAGGGCGATCAGGTTCACCCATTCCTGCCAGTACTTGGGGTCCCGGTCCTTGTCTTCCTTTTCGAGCCGCTCATGCCAGTCTGGCGCACGACGGCGGACCTTCAGTCCCCCGGGCAGCAAACCTTCGCGCTTGAGGGAGACCTGCACGCACTCCTCCATGACGGAGTAGATGTGCAGCAGGCCTTCGCGGATCTCCTCCTCCGAGCGGGAGGCGCGCTCGTTCACGAACATCACCTCACCGATGGACAGGCCCTTGGACTGGCACCGGCCCAGCAGCTCGGCAGCGGTCCGGAACGGCAGCGGCAGCTCCTTCTTGGACTCGTCGAGCTCCTGCAGGGCCGCGTCCTCCTCGCCCTCGCGGACAATGAAGCCGCCACCCACGGAGAAGAACGTGGCCTTGTGGAGGGGTTCGCCGTCTTTGTCCGTGACAGTGAACGTCATGCCGTTGGTGTGGCGCGGCAGGATGGTCAGCGGGCGCAGGATGATGTCCGTGACGCCGTACGGCAGCGGCACACCCTCCCCGCCGGCGCCGGCCAGGTTGAGGGTCCCGGTCTCCGCGATTGTGGCCAACCGCTCCTCCACCTCCGCCGGCAGGATCTTCTCGGGGTGGAACCCCTCCAGGCCGAGCAGGATGGCCGTCATGGTGCCGTGGCCATGGCCCGTGGCCGCGAGCGACCCGTACAGGTCAACCCGCAGCCCGGCCACCTTCGGCAGCGCACCCGAGGACTTCAGCTCCTCGGCGAACACCGCAGCAGCACGCATCGGGCCCACAGTGTGCGAGCTCGACGGTCCGATCCCGATCGAAAACAGATCAAAGACACCAACGGCCATTTGAGGTTCCTAACTAGGTCAAGCAGTGGTTCCGGCAGATGGTCCTGCCGGAAGGGGCTACAGCCCCGGGTACAGCGGGTGCGCAGCGGCGAGTGCCTCTACGCGGTGACGCAGCCCCGAAAGGTCCGCGCCGGCGTCGGCCGTCAATGCCTCGGCGATGATGTCCGCAACTTCACGGAAGGCAGCCTCGCCGAACCCGCGGGTGGCCAGCGCCGGGGTGCCGATGCGGAGACCGGAGGTCACCATCGGCGGGCGCGGATCGAACGGGACGGCGTTGCGGTTTACGGTGATGTCGATCGCGGCGAGGCGGTCCTCGGCCTGCTGGCCGTTCAGCTCGCAGTTGCGCAGGTCAACCAGGACCAGGTGCACATCGGTGCCGCCGGAAATCACGTTGATCCCCTTGGCCGTGACGTCCGGCTGGACCAGGCGCTCGGCCAGGACGCGGGCACCGAGCAGCACACGCTCCTGGCGCTCCTTGAACTCCGGCGATGCGGCGATCTTGAAGGCCACGGCCTTGCCGGCGATGACGTGCTCCAGCGGCCCGCCCTGCTGGCCCGGGAACACTGCCGAGTTGATCTTCTTGGCGATGGCGGGATCGTTGGAGAGGATGATGCCGCCGCGCGGACCGGCGAGGGTCTTGTGCGTGGTGGAGGTGGTGACGTGGGCGTGCGGCACCGGGCTCGGGTGCAGGCCTGCTGCCACCAGACCGGCGAAGTGCGCCATGTCCACCATCAGGTACGCATCGACGAGGTCCGCGATGCGGCGGAACTCGGCGAAGTCCAGCTGCCGGGCGTACGCGGACCAGCCGGCCACGATCAGCTGTGGCTTGTGCTCCAGCGCCAGGCGCTCCACCTCGGCCATGTCCACCGTGTGGGTGTCCTCGCGGACCTGGTACGGGACCACGTTGTAGAGCTTGCCGGAGAAGTTGATCTTCATGCCGTGGGTCAGGTGCCCGCCGTGGGCCAGGTTCAGGCCCATGATGGTATCGCCCGGCTTGATCAGCGCGTGCATCACCGAGGCGTTGGCCTGGGCGCCGGAGTGCGGCTGCACGTTCGCGAACTCGGCGCCGAACAGGGCCTTGACCCGGTCGATGGCCAGCTGCTCGGTGACGTCCACGTGCTCGCAGCCGCCGTAGTATCGCTTGCCCGGGTAACCCTCGGCGTACTTGTTGGTCAGCACCGAGCCCTGCGCCTGCATAACGGCGACGGCGGTGTGGTTCTCCGAGGCGATCATCTCAAGGCCGTTGCGCTGGCGGGTGAGTTCGTCGTCGAGCTTGACGGCGATCTCCGGGTCCAGCTCGCTCAGGTCCGCGTCCAGGGACGGGGAGATGACCTGCTCGAAGGTTTTGGTTGTTGCTGCCGCCGCGCTCACAGTTCGCCGCCGTTTGCTTCGGCGTATTCCTGGGCGGACAGCAGCGGGCCCTCTTCAGTCACGGAGACCTTGAAGAGCCAGCCTGCGCCGTAGGGGTCGCTGTTGATCAGCGCGGGATCGGCGGCGGCGTCGTCATTGATCTCCGTGACCTCGCCGGTGACCGGGGAGTACAGGTCCGAAACCGACTTGGTGGACTCAATCTCGCCGCAGGTCTCCCCCGCAGTCACAGTGGAGCCAACCTCGGGCAGGTCAACGTACACGATGTCCCCCAATGCCTCAGCGGCCACAGCGGACACGCCAATCACGGACGGACCGTCGCCATCCGTGGAGATCCACTCGTGTTCGACGGAGTACTTCAGTTCAGCGGCAACCTTAGCCATGTGTGTGTTTCCTTAAGTTTGGTGGGTGGTCGGTAAGTAAGTGAGAGAGCGTCCGTTCGAACCCCACATCAAGTGAGAGAGCGTCGGGTTGGTTCCCACATCAAGTGAGAGAGCGTCGGCCTAAAACGTGCATCAAGTGAGAGAGCGTCCGGGGTGGTGGGCCCCTTCGGGTCCGGCCTCCGGCAGCATGCGTCTAAGGGAGCGTCACGTCCGCCCAGCGGGCGTCTTCGCGACCGAGCATGCAGAGGAGGTCGGACCCGACGGGCCAACGGAACCGGACGTTACTTTGCGCGCTTGTAGAACGGGAGGGCGACGACTTCGAACGGCTCTGCCTTGCCGCGCAGATCGATGTCCAGGGCGGTGCCGATTTCGGTGTGCTCGATGTCGACGTAGGCCAAGGCCACCGGGTAGCCAAGCGTGGGTGAGGGCTGGCCGGAGGTCACTTCGCCCACCTGGACGCCGTCCTTGAGGACCGGGTAGTGGCCGCGGCCGGCACGCCGTCCGAGGCCCTTGAGTCCCACGAGTTTCTGCTTGGGACCGGCCTCCTTGACGGCTTCGAGCGCGGCGCGGCCCACGAAGTCGCCTTCTTTGGACTTGAGCGCGACGACGGGGCCGAGGCCGGCGTCGAATGGTGAACGCTCGAGCGAAAGCTCGTTGCCGTAGAGCGGCATGCCGGCTTCGAGGCGGAGCGAGTCGCGGGAGGCAAGGCCGCACGGGACGATGCCGAACTCTTCCCCTGCCTCGGCGACCTTCGCCCACAGGTCAGCGGCGGCGTCGTTCGGGATGAACAGCTCAAAGCCGTCCTCGCCGGTGTAGCCGGTGCGGGCCAGGATGACGTCATGACCGGCGATGGTGGGCTCGTTGAACGCGTAGTACTTCAGGTCCGTGATCAACGCGTGCTGGGCCTCCGCCGTCAGCTTCAGCAGGATGGCCTCGGCCTTCGGACCCTGGACGGCAACCAGCGACGTCTCAGCGGAAACGTCCTTGACGGTGACGTCGAAGTTGGCTGCGCGCTCGGCCAGGGCAGCGGCCACGGTGGGTGCGTTGCCCGCGTTGGGGACCACCAAGTACTTCTCGTCCCCAAAACGGTAGACGATCAGGTCATCGATGATGCCGCCGTCGGGGTTGCAGATCAGCGAGTACTTGGCCTTGCCGTCCGCCACCGCGGAGAGCTTGCCCACCAGGGCGTAGTCCAGGAAGGCGCCGGCCTCGGGGCCGGTGACCCAGACTTCGCCCATGTGGGAGAGGTCGAACAGGCCTGCCGCCTTGCGGACCGCGTGGTGCTCGGCCAGCTCGGAGCTGTACTTAAGCGGCATCTGCCAGCCACCGAAGTCGGTGAAGGAAGCGCCGAGCTTCTTGTGCTCTTCGTAGAGAGCGGTGTACTTCTCAGTCATGACGGGACCCTTCAGTTTTCGAATTCGGAGAGCGGCGGGCAGGAGCAGACAAGGTTACGGTCTCCAGCCGCGCCGTCGATGCGGCCAACGGGCGGGAAGTACTTGTCCTGACGGAGCGTGTGCACCGGGAAGGCGGCCTGCTCGCGGGGGTAGGAACGGTCCCAGTCGGAAGTCACGACGGCGGCTGCCGTGTGGGGTGCGTGGCGCAGCGGGGAATCAGCCACCGCAAAGTCGCCGGCGGCGACCTGGTCGATTTCCTTGCGGATGGTGATCATCGCCTCGATGAACCTATCGATCTCGGCGACGTCCTCGGATTCGGTGGGCTCCACCATCAGCGTCCCGGCGACCGGGAAGGACAGCGTGGGGGCGTGGAAACCGAAGTCGATGAGGCGTTTGGCCACATCCTCAGCCGTGACACCGGTTTTCGCGGTCAGCTCGCGGAGGTCCAGGATGCACTCGTGCGCCACGAGCCCGCCCTCGCCGGTGTAGAGGACCGGGAAGTACTCGTTGAGGCGGGCGGCGATGTAGTTGGCTGCGAGCAGCGCGGACTTGGTGGCTTCGGTGAGGCCCTCGCCGCCCATCATCTTCACATAGGCCCAGGAGATCGGGAGCACTCCTGCAGAGCCGAACCGCGATGCGGAAATCGCGACGCCGTGGCCTTCCTCGTGCGCTGCCTTGTTTGCATCGCCCGGCATAAACGGTGCCAGGTGTGCCTTCGCTGCCACCGGGCCCACGCCGGGTCCGCCGCCGCCGTGCGGGATGCAGAAGGTCTTGTGCAGGTTAAGGTGCGAGACGTCACCGCCGAACTTGCCCGGCTGGGCCAGGCCCACCAGCGCGTTGAGGTTGGCACCGTCAACGTAGACCTGGCCGCCCGCGGCGTGGATGGCGTCGCAGACTTCCCGGACATCGGCGTCATACACGCCGTGGGTGGACGGGTAGGTGATCATGATGGCCGAGAGGACGTCCTTGTGCGTCTCGATCTTGGCCTGCAGGTCTGCGTGGTCGATGGTGCCGTCAGCGGCCGTGGCCACCACAACAACCTTCATTCCCGCCAGGACGGCTGAGGCGGCGTTGGTGCCGTGCGCCGAGGCCGGGATCAGGCAGACGTTGCGCTGCTGGTCTCCGCGGGAGTGGTGGTAGCCGCGGATCGCCAGCAGGCCCGCGAGTTCGCCCTGGGAGCCGGCGTTCGGCTGGATGGACACGTGGTCGTACCCGGTGATCTCGGCGAGGTCGGCTTCGAGGCCGCTGATGAGTTCGCGCCAGCCCTCGGTCTGGGAGTCCGGGGCGAAGGGGTGGATGGAGGCGAACTCCGGCCAGGAGATGGCTTCCATTTCCGCGGTGGCGTTGAGCTTCATGGTGCAGGAGCCCAGCGGGATCATGGTGCGGTCCAGTGCCAGGTCCCGGTCCGAGAGCTTCCGGATGTAGCGGAGCAACTGGGTCTCGGAGCGGTGGGTGTTGAACACCGGATGCTGCAGGTACTCGGAGGTGCGCAGTACCGATTCGGGCAGTTCGAAGCCCTGCGCTTCTACAACAGGACCGGCGCCAAAGGCGACGACAACCGCTGAGAGGACCTCCGGCGTCGTGGTTTCATCAACGGACACGCCGACTGTGTCCGCATCGATAAGGCGCAGGTTGATGCCCCGGGCCTCGGCTGCAGAGATGACCTTGGCGGCCTTGCCCGGCACGCGGACCGTGATGGTGTCGAAGAAGGTGTCGCTGACCAGCTCGCGGCCTGCTTTGACCAGCGTGGCTGCGAGGGTGCGGGTGTTGTTGTGGACGGTTTCGGCGATTGCCTTCAGGCCGTCGGGGCCGTGGTAGACGGCGTAGAACGAGGAGACGATGGCCAGCAGTGCCTGCGCGGTGCAGATGTTGGAGGTGGCCTTCTCGCGGCGGATGTGCTGCTCGCGGGTCTGGAGGGCCAGTCGGTAGGCGGGGACGCCGGCGTTGTCCTTGGAGACGCCCACGATGCGGCCGGGGAGGGTGCGCTCCATGCCTTCGCGGACGGCCATGTAGGCAGCGTGCGGGCCGCCGAAGAACAGCGGCACGCCCAGGCGCTGGGTGGAGCCGACGGCTACGTCTGCGCCCTGCTCGCCGGGAGGGGTGATGAGGGTGAGGGCAAGGAGGTCGGCGGCGACGGTGACAAGGGCACCGCGTTCCTTGGCTTCTGCGATGACTGCGGACTGGTCCCAGACCCGGCCGGAGACGCCGGGCTGCTGGAGGACGATGCCGTTGATGTCGCCGGCGGGCAGTCCGTTGGAGAGGTCGGCGATTTCGACCTCGAAGCCGAGGGCTTCCGCGCGGCCCAGCACGATGGCGATGGTCTGCGGGAGGAGATCGGCGTCCAGGACCGTCTTGCCGTCCTTGGCGGTCTTGTTCTTGTTGGCGCGGCGCATCAGGAGCACTGCTTCGGCGACGGCGGTGGCTTCGTCCAGCAGGGAGGCGTTGGCTACCGGGAGGCCGGTGAGGTCCTGGACCATGGTCTGGAAGTTCAGCAGCGCCTCGAGGCGGCCTTGGGAGATTTCGGGCTGGTACGGGGTGTAGGCGGTGTACCAGGCGGGAGCCTCGAGGATGTTGCGGCGGATCACGGCGGGAGTGACGGTGTCGTAGTAGCCCTGGCCGATCATCTGCACAGCCGTCTTGTTCTTGCCCGCGAGCTTACGGAGCTCGGTGAGGACCTGGACTTCGCTCAGCGCGCTGTCCAGGCTGAGGGGGGACTCCTGGCGGATGGAATCGGGAACAGCGACGTCCACCAGGCCGTCAACACTGTCATAGCCAACGGCCTTGAGCATGGTGTCGATATCGGCCTGGCGGCGGGCACCGATATGCCGATCGGCAAAGGTGGTGGGGGACGACTGGACTGTCATGAAGGAACTCCATAATTCAGGTGGCGTGCTGGGTACGCCACATTGATTCGGGTTCCTCCCCGCTCTGTATTGGACCTGAGAGTTTCCGCGGCACCTGCCGTTCGCAGGGTGCTGCTTGCACCGTCGGTGAGCCCGTTGCCGGACTGCTTTCCAGAGTTGCCTAACCGCGGCGGTACGTGGGCCTGAGAGATTCCTGGGGAGGATTTGCTCCTACGGCGCCTGCTGAACGTACCGGCAGAACTCTCCCGCCGCAGATCAAAAGCATGCATCACGTCATCCGTGACACGCCTCACAGCTTAGCTTGGTTCCGGGCCGCCCGCAATTTTCCGGGCCGGGATCATCGTCACACCCCCCTCAATCCCCATCCCACCCCACCCTCTCTCCCACACACGCTCTCTCACTCGATGTACGTTTTTGGTGGACCCTCTCTCACTCCCCGTCGCTTCTCCCCCGACGCTCTGGCACTTGTTGTCGTTCTTTCCTGAACGCTCTGGCACTATCCGCCGCCTATCCCCTCACGCTCTGGCACCTTTCGTCGTTCTTTCCCGAACGCTCTGGCACTTGAGGCAGTGGGCGCTCATGCCTTGTTCCAGTGCGAGGGCATTGCAAGATCCGCGGGCAGAAGAGTTCCCCCGCTGCCCAAAGCGGCATTGAGCTGAGGCTGCGTCAGATACAAGGCTTTCGATAGATCGGCACCTTCAAGCCGGGCATCCCGCAAATCCGCTCCGAGCAGGTCTGCACCCGCGAGATCACTGCCGCGCAGATCGGCGGCAATGAGATAGGCACCTCTGAGGTCTGCCCCGCACAAGCGGCGGGACCTGAGATTCTTGCCCATAAGGTCCGCTCCCGGCTTCAGCGCGGAGTCCAGATGGTCGTCGCCGGTGGCAAAGTACGCAGCCCGCACCTCTTCGCTGACCTCCATCAGCATCGACCTCACCTGTGAGTGAAGCTCCGGAATATCGAGTGCAAGTAGTTCCGAAAGCTCGCCGCCGAGGGCTTGCTCGATCCTGTTCCTGAGCTGCGCCGCACGGCTTGAGGTGTCTTGATCGAAGGTCCGGGCCTGAGCCTCGGCCAGATACCAGAGCATTTCATGAAGCTGGCGGGCGGCCTTGAATGCAGAGAACATCTCGTCCCGGGTCTGAGGGCGCTCAAGCCAACTCTTTCCGTCGAAGAGTCCTTGGGAGACGTTTTGGCCTGCCCCGAAGCAGTCAAATACCGTGCAGCCGCGAAATCCCCGTGGTCGCAGACTGTCGTGGATGGTGCAGGAGAAATCCGGCGCCAGGTTCCGGCATGGCGAACCGGCTGGCTTGTCGAGGGCGAAATCTGCGGAACGGGAGAATCCAAAGGCCGTACAGCAGAGGGCAAAGCAGTTACCGCAGTCAGGGCGCAGGGACTGACGGTCGAGGGCAGGACCGGCAGGGTTGGCTGATGTTGTGTGCATTTTGTTCTTCCAGTGGTGAGTTCGATGTAGGGCCGGCGAGAGGGGAACTCCCTTTCGGGGTCCCCAATCCGGGCGCACAGAATCACCGCTCCTCTAAGGAGCGACGCGGAATCGCTGAAAGAGCTCTGGGTCACAGAGAACAATAAAATGTCACTGCCGTCAGATTACTCTGCAACAGCGTTGTTTCAAAAGGGACCGTAAGTGAGAGAGCGTTCCTCAGAGGCCCCGGGAACTGCCAGAGCGTTGCTCCTAAAGGGCCCTAAAGTGATAGAGCGTTTGGGACGGACGACGGCGGCACTCTCGGCACGCTTTTGGCTCGCCTCAGGCGCCGGGCGCGTACTCCCATGTCAGCGTGCCGTTCACCACTGAGTGTTTGGAGGAGAACACAGGCCGCCCGGTTTTGAGGCTGGTCAGTGTGTCCTCCAGGAGCACGTCAACTGACGGCCAGATCGCGGGGCGCCAGTCCGCCTCGCCCTTGAAGTACTCGCCCACGCAGCCGTGCTGGGACCCGCCCCTGAGATCCACAAACAAAAAGTCGCCGGAACCGTCTTCGGCGATGGGCAGGAAGGGCGGGATGAAAAAGGAAGCCCGGGTGCCGGCGTCGTCCGCTTCAGCCTTTGCCGGGTCGTAGGGCTTTTGAGGTTCAGGCAGAGGGACACCGCCGCCGGGCTGGTGGACCGCGCGCAAATTCCGGTAGAGGGGGGAGTTCTGTTCCCGCTCGAACTCGGCATTCGCGGCAGCACCGACCTGCGCCTCGATGCCCAGCAGCATGTGGCGCGTTCGCTCGGCTTCTTCGAGCGGAAGTGGCCGATACCGCGGGTAGATATAGCCCGCCGGCGAACGTTCCGCGCCGTCAGCAAGCCGGTAGAGGATGGACAGCCCGGCGGGCCAGCCGTTAGGCGCGTCCCCTTCCAGCAAGCGGATCAAGGGCTCGGCGGCCGGCGGCCGTACAGCGCCCGCCGTCTCCGGTGCGTTGGCACTTAGCCAGCGAGCGAGGCCCGCCCAGCTCTCCTCCACGCCCATCAGGGCAGGCTCAGGTCCGGGCTTTGCGCTTCACCCAGCCCCAGGCAGCCGTAGCCACCAGGAGCACCAGCCCGATGACGGCGAGCCAGAGCAGGCCCTCAATGACGAAGCCGAGGACCGACAGAACAAGCCAGATGACCAGCAGTGTGATGATTATTCCCATTCCGAAAGCCTATTACTTCAGCGGGGACCCGGCTCGTCGCCGCTCCGCACGCTTGGGATAACGGTGACGGAGCCGACGTTGCGCAGGGAGCGGCGGGCCCTCGCTTCCAGGGAATGCGCGACGGCGGCGAACTCCGCCAGATGCGCAGCGCCGTCGGCCGGGACCGTGATTTCGGCGTGCAGGCGGTGGCCGCTCCACCGCAGCCGGGAGGAACTTCCCGAGGGCGCGTACTCGCTGACCAGCGCGGCGAGCCGGTCCGACAGCGCGGGATCGACGCCGTCCAGTAGCCGGCGGCCGACGTCGCGGACGGTGCCCCACAGGAGCACGCCGATGGCAGCGGAAATGAGGAGGCCCACAATCGGGTCAGCGAGCGGGAAACCCAGCCAGATGCCGATGACGCCCGCGACGACGGCGAGCGATGTGAAGCCGCCGGTCCGCGCGTGGATCCCGTCCGCCAGAAGGGCGGCCGAGCCGATCCGGCGGCCCACCCGGATCCGGTAGATGGCCACGATCTCGTTGCCGGCAAAGCCCACCAGGCCGGCTGCCAGCACCCAGCCCAGGTTGTGAACGGGCTGCGGTTCGAAGAAGCGTCTGATGGATTCGACGGCGGCCACCACCGCTGAGAGGGCGATCATGGCCACGATGAACAGGCCCGCCAGGTCCTCGGCCTTGCCCAGGCCGTAGGTGAAGGTCCGGGAGGCCGGCCTGCGCCCGAGCACAAACGCGATCCACAGCGGAACCGCGGTAAGGGCATCGGAAAAGTTGTGGACCGTATCGGCCAGCAGCGCCACCGAGCCGCTGATCAGGACGATGGCCAGCTGGAAAAGCGATGTGGCGCCGAGCCCGATCAAGGAGATCTTGACGGCGCGGATGCCCTGGGCGCTGCTCTGCAAGGCATCGTCCACGGAGTCTGCGGCATCGTGGGAATGCGGAACGAAGAGCTGCTGGAGCCAGCCCTTGAACCCGGTGGCGTGGTGATGGTGTCCGTCGTGGTGCGGCTCATGGTGATCGTGGCTGTGGTCCCCCTGGTTGTGGTGGGCATCCTCACCGTGGTGATGGCCGCCGTCGTCCGTTTCCGCATGAACGGGGTGGCTCATTTGCCGGCCTCCGGCCGCGCGTGGGGCGCCATCCCGTGGGGCACCATCCCGTGCCCGGGCGCGTTTCCCAGCGCGTGCTCGGCCTGGTGAATGGCATCGGCCACCAGTTGCCAGGCATGGCCGTCCTCCAGCCGGTAGAACACCCTGGTCCCCTCCTGGCGGGTGGATACCATCCGCGCCAGCCGCATTTTGGCCAGGTGCTGGGACACGGCCGGGCCCGATTTTCCTGCGATCCCTGCGAGCGCGTTGACGGAGAGTTCACCCTCGCGGAGGGCCAGGATCAGGCGCACCCGGGTGGCGTCGGCGAGCATCGCGAAGACTTCGACGGCGAGCTCGACGTACTGGCTATCGGGTGCCAGGTCGGAAGCCTGCATATCTGCGTTCATACGCAGATACTGTCACTTCAGGGCAGGTGATTCAAGATGGTGGTGCCGGCGGCCACGATGTTTGGCCTTGGCGGTCCTTGCCCGGGCTTGCATTTCCTGCATGGCCGCGTCCAGTTCCGCAGGCCCTTCGGGCAGTTCGGCCAGGCGCAGGATCTCGGCCGCCACCGCCGCGAGCTTCACGTTGCGGTGACTGCTGTGCGTGACGAGCAGCTGGAAGGCCTCCTCGGAACCGACCAGCAGCCTGCCCATCAGGATGCCGCGGGCCTGGTCGATGATGCTGCGGGTGGCGGTGGCCGCGACCACCGCATCGCGGGCTATCTGATCTGTCTCGCGCCGCAGTGTGGAGGACAGGTCCAGCAGGATGCCCTCCAGCGCAATCACGTTGCCAGCCTCATCCTGGATCGCATCGCCGGAGGTGAGGACATGGCGGATCTGGCCTTTCGCGTCAGTGATCCGGTGGTACATGCAGAAATAACCGCCGGTCTGCAGGACTTTCGCCACGATCTCCTGGCACCGCTGCCTGTCGTCGGGATGCTTGTGGGAAAACAGGAGCTCCAGCGTAGGCACCACCTCACCGCGCTGGTAGCCGTGGATCTGGAACATCGTGTCTGACCAATGCAAGGTCTGCGATGGGAACTCCGCGCGGAAAGTGCCTGCCAGGCACGGGCCGTCGCCGAGGGCACTGGAATAGGTCATAGGGCTGTCGAGCCTTGCCATAAGGACGCCTCCAAACAGTATCCGGCCACCGCCATTGGCGGCTGAAATGCAACAATCCCCCAGTATGGACACGAAGCCGGCCGCATTGATAGCCAGCCCGGCCTCATTTGCGGATCCCGGGGCGCCAGGAGAGGCTTAAGGTCCTTGACTTGCATACCCCCTGGGGGTATCTTCAAAGTGTTGTCAGTGACGTGGTATGTCCCGGCAGGCGCCCAAGCACCAGCCTTCACAGCCGTTCAACCCCAGCACCCATTGATCCTCTCCGAAGGAATGGAACTGACATGCAAGAAACCCAGCACCACGCCCACGCCGGGATCCCCGCTGAGGGAGGCACCGCCGTCGGGCGCGCAGGGCACGGGCACGGCCCCGACGACGACCACGCCGTCCACACCCACGGCCAGCACGCCGGCCACAGCACGGCCATGTTCAAGAACCGGTTCTGGCTGACGCTGGTCCTGTCCGTCCCGGTGGTCTACTTCAGCCCCATGGTGGGCCACATCCTCGGCTACATGGCGCCCATGTTCCCGGGTTCGGCCTGGATCCCGCCCGTGCTCGGAACGGTCATCTTCCTTTATGGCGGCCAGCCATTCCTGAAGGGCGGCGTCCGCGAACTGAAGGACCGCCAGCCGGGCATGATGCTGCTGATCGCCATGGCCATCACGGTGGCGTTTGTGGCGTCGTGGATCACCAGCCTGGGCATCGGCGGCTTTGACCTGGACTTCTGGTGGGAACTGGCGCTGCTGGTGGCCATCATGCTGCTGGGGCACTGGATTGAAATGCGGGCTCTCGGCTCGGCACAGGGCGCCCTGGATGCCCTCGCCGCGCTGCTGCCCGACGAAGCCGACCGCATCACCGCCGACGGCACCGAGACCGTCCCGGTGTCCGAACTGCGCGAAGGCGATAACGTCCTGGTCCGCTCCGGCGCCCGCATGCCGGCCGACGGAACCGTGGTGGACGGGCAGGCCGAATTCGACGAGTCCATGATCACCGGTGAGTCCAAAACCGTCCCCCGCACCGTGGGCGATTCCGTGGTGGCCGGGACCGTCGCCACCGACAACAGCGTCCGCGTCCGGGTCACCGCCGTCGGCGAAAACACCGCACTGGCCGGGATCCAGCGGTTGGTGGCCGAAGCGCAGGCCTCATCCTCGAAAGCCCAGGCCCTGGCCGACCGCGCCGCAGCGTTCCTGTTCTACTTCGCCGCCGGGGCCGGCGTCATCACCTTCATCGTGTGGACCCTGCTGGGCAGCGTGCCGGATGCCGTGACCCGGACCGTCACCGTGCTGGTGATCGCCTGCCCGCACGCGCTGGGCCTGGCCATCCCGCTGGTCATCGCCATCTCCACCGAGCAGGCCGCCCGCGCCGGCGTCCTGATCAAGAACCGGATGGCCCTGGAACGCATGCGCACCATCGACGTGGTGCTCTTCGACAAGACGGGCACCCTGACCACCGGCGCGCCCGACCTGAAAGACATCGCGGTTGCACCGGGCACGGACCCGGACGCCCTGCTGGCCCTCGCCGCCGCCGTCGAATCGGACAGCGAACACCCCGTGGCCCGGGCGATCGTCCGCGCCGCGAGCCAGCGGAACCTTCCGCTTCCTCGCGCCACGGGCTTCAGCTCGCTGACCGGGCGTGGCGTCCTCGCCAGCGTGGACGGACGCACGGTGCACGTCGGCGGGCCCGCGCTCCTGCGGGAGCTCGGCGTCGTCGTGCCTTCAGCGCTGGCGGCCACGACGCGCGGTTGGATGGACCGCGGTGCCGCGGTGCTGCATGTAATTGACGACGGCGGCCGGGTACTTGGGGCGGTCAGTCTCGAGGATGCTGTGCGGGCTGAGTCGCGGCAGGCGGTGGCGGCCCTGCAGAACCGCGGCGTGAAGGTGGCCATGATCACCGGCGACGCCCGCCAGGTTGCCCAGGCGGTCGCGGAAGAGCTGCAGATCGACGAGGTGTTCGCCGAGGTCCTCCCCGCGGACAAGGACAAGAAGGTCGCTGAGCTGCAGGCCCGCGGCCTGAAGGTGGCCATGGTGGGCGACGGCGTCAACGACTCCCCCGCCTTGGCCCGGGCCGAGGTGGGCATCGCCATCGGCGCCGGGACCGATGTGGCCATGGAATCGGCCGGCGTGGTGCTGGCCGGGAACGACCCGCGCGCCGTCCTGTCCATGCTGGATCTTTCCCGTGCCAGCTACCGGAAGATGTGGCAGAACCTGGTGTGGGCCACCGGCTACAACGTCCTGGCCGTGCCGCTCGCCGCGGGCGTCCTGACGTTCGCCGGCGTGGTGCTCTCCCCCGCCGCCGGTGCTGTCCTGATGTCCGCTTCCACGATTGTGGTGGCCCTCAACGCCCAGCTGCTGCGGCGCATCAAACTCAACCCGGCGGAGCTCCGTTGACCACCATCAGACGCTCTCTCACATCCTGCAGGTTTTTCCCGGACGCTCTCTCACATCCTGCGGGTTTTTCCCGGACGCTCTCTCAGGGCGCCCGCGGGCACTATGCCGCAGCAGTGGCACTGGATCACGTTCATCTCGATGCGGCCGGGCATTCGGATCATTCCGTCGCCAGCGCGCCCCCTTGCACCTTGAAGGAGCTTTCAAATGAACACGAAGTTTAGAAGCATTTCGATCGCCGCCGCCCTGGCAGCCTCCCTCGGCCTGGCCGGCTGCACACCCGCCTCCGGCCCCGCCGGCGGGAACACCATGCCCGGCATGCATCACGGCAGCTCGAGCCCGATGGCAAGCATGATGCCGGACGCCAACGCCGACCATAACCAGGCGGACATCATGTTCGCCCGGATGATGATCCCGCACCATGCCCAGGCGGTGGAGATGAGCGACATCATGCACGCCAAACCGGACATCCCGGCCGAGGTCACCAGCCTGGCCACCCGGATCAAGGCCGCCCAGGCACCCGAAATCGAGCTGATGACGGGCTGGCTGAAGACGTGGAACCAGCCCACCGGGATGATGGACGGAAGCGGCATGCCCGGCCACTCAATGGGTGGAATGGTGGACGCGGAAGGCATCAGCAAGCTCAAGGCCGCCGCCGGGACTGACGCGGTCCGGCTCTTCCTGACCCAGATGATCGGCCACCACGAAGGAGCCATCATCATGGCGGAGCAGGAGATCTCGGGGGGCAAGTTCCCGGCAGCCATCGAGCTGTGCCGGGACATCGTCACCTCCCAGGCGGCGGAGATCGTGGAGATGAAGGAGCTGCTCGCCGGCCTCTGACCACCGGGACGCTCTCTCACTCGATGCACCGTTTTGCCGGACCCTCTCTCACTTGATGCGCGCGGTCCGGTAAATTTCTTGGCGTGATAACCATCGATCGGGATGACCCTGCCCGCGACGACGTCCACCAACTCCTGAGCCAACACTTGGCAGAAATGTTCGCCACCTCGCCGGCCGAAAGCGTGCATGCGCTGGACCCTTCGGCGCTGTCCGGACCCTCCATAAAGTTCTGGACAGCGCGGGAGGACGGCGAGCTCCTGGGCTGCGGCGCGCTCAAACTCCTCGGCACCCAAGCAGGGTCGGCCAAACTCGGCGAGATCAAGTCCATGCGCACCGCGGAAAATGCGCGCGGCCGCGGGGTCGCCACCCTGATGCTCACGCACATCCTCGCGGAAGCCCGGCGCGCGGGCTACGGGCACATCTATCTGGAGACCGGGACGGAAGACTATTTCGCTCCGGCGCGGAGGCTTTACGCCCGGAACGGATTCGCCGAGTGCCCGCCCTTCGCCGACTACGTGCTGGATCCGAACAGCGTGTTCATGGAGCTCCGCCTGTAAGAGGGGTGAGAGAGCGTCCGGGGAAAACCGACATCGAGTGAGAGAGCGTCGCCAAAACCCCACATCGAGTGAGAGAGCGTCGAGGTGGGGGGAGGGAGGGGCGCGGGCGTGTTAAGTTGAAAGATACGTCTGGCCGCACCGGTCCGGCGTCCCGGCTGGAAAGAGAAGCTCCGTGGCATCCCCCGCAACTGCCCCCGCACCAGTAAGGATCCTGACCGTCTGCACCGGCAACATCTGCCGCTCCCCTGTGGCCGAGCGGCTGCTCCAGGCGGGCCTGGACCAGGTGATGCCCGGCGGCTTCGTGGTGACCAGCGCCGGAACCCGGGCCATGGTGGGCGATCCCATGCAGCCCCTCTCCGGCGACATCGTCCGCACGTACGGCGGGAACCCGGACGGCTTTATCTCACGGCAGCTCACCAGCAAGATTCTGCGCGGCGTGGACCTGGTGCTCACCATGACCTCCGGCCACCGCGGGGAGGTCCTCCAGCTGGACGCCTCCCTGCTCAAACGCACCTTCACCATCCGCGAGTTCGCCCGCATGCTCGACGTCCTGGACGGCCGTACGGACAGTGCCGCGCAGCACCCTGAAGCGGACGACGGCGGCAGTCCCCTCAGTGCCAACACCGCCTTCTGGCGCGGGTTGCCTGCCCGAGCCGCCGCCGTCCGGCATCTCTCACTCCCGGCCGATTCCGCGGAGAACGACATCATTGACCCCTACCGGCGCAGCCCGGACATTTACCGCCAGATGGAGGACGAACTGGCACCCGCAATCGTGTCCGTCCTGCGCCATGCCCGCGTGAACCTCCCCGCCTGAACCCAGCCTCACTCTCCCTCCGTGAATCTCCCGCCGGACCGTCCTACCAAACCCGCGCGGCCGCCGTCGTACTTTCTTGCGGAAACGTTGCGGAAACGACACAGTCCGTGATGTAGCCAGAACCAGCCCCGTGGGCGGACACTAAGTCATGGTGAGCACCCCGGGCGGTCATGATCCCATCGGTCCAGGACGGTCTGGTCCCGATCCAGCGGTACCTGGCGGGCCAAAAGCCGGGCTGATACTGGGGCTGAAACGCCGGCAGATCCTCGCCCTGGTGCTGACGCTGGCACTCGTGGCCGTGGTGGCCGTATCCACCCTGATCTTCACCCGTCCGGCGCCGGAGGTTGCGGCCCCCGTTCCTGCTGTCACTGAAACCCCGTCCGCCACGCCAACGCCGTCGGAGCCGCCGCCCCCGCCGGCCCCCGCGGCTCCGCCGCCGCCTGAACCAATCCCCGAACTCCCGGCGGCGGCGATGAACATACTGGTGATCGGCAGCGACAGCAGGGCCAGCGCCCGCGATATGGAAGCCCACACCGCAGCCACCGGCGAGCCGCAGGACCAGCGCGCGGATGTGCTGATGGTGGTTCACGTCCCTGCTGACCGCCGAACCCTTTACGTCGTCTCGATCATGCGTGACACGTGGGTGGAAATCCCCGGGTACGGCGGCGCAAAGGTCAACACTGCCCTGCAGATCGGCGGCATCGACATGACGGCACGGACCGTGGAATCGCTGCTGGGCATCCGCCTTGACCACACGCTGATGCTGGACTTCAACGGTCTCAAGGCCCTCACGGACGGGCTGGGCGGAATCGATGTGAACGTGCCCTTCCCGTTCCAGTCCACGCACGATACCGGGCACGTCTTTTCCGCCGGCGTGAACCACCTGGACGGCCAGGCTGCGCTGGAGTTCAGCCGCGAGCGCTACGCCTTCGTGGACGGCGACTACCAGCGGGTGCAGAACCAGCGGATCCTGCTCCGGGCCATCCTGGCCAAACTGACCGCCGGCGGGGCGCTGAACGATGTCAACGCGGTCCGTTCGCTCGCAGGCTTCGCCGCCTGCTGCCTCACGGTCAACCGGGGTTTCGATCCCGTCCAGGTGGCCATCCTCGCGTACAGCCTGCGGAACCTCGACGTGAACGCCATCGGCACCATGACCCTGCCCACCGCCGGGCCGGGCTTCGTAGCCGGCCAGTCCGTCCTGTTCCCGGATTACGGCGGCGTCAACGCTGTGGGCGCCGCCCTGCGGGACGGCACGATCGGCCAGTACGCCGTGCCGTAACGGCGCTCCCGCGTGAGGTGCCGCCGTCGTCCGTTATTTTGCCGGTGCAGGTGGGTAACCCACTAAGTAATGCTTCCGCGCCCGCAACTGGACACGGAACGTGGACAAAGGGGTAAACGCGCATGGAAAACGATGGGATGACCCAGGCGGTCCGGGAGCCCGGGGCGGTGGAACTCATCCTGATCCGCCACGGCGAAAGCCAGGGAAATGTGGCGGCTACCGAGGCGTCGCTGGCGGGCGTCGAGGTGATTCCGGTGCCCGCCCGGGACGCCGACGTCACGCTGTCCCACACCGGGCAGGACCAGGCTCTGGCGCTGGGCAAGGCGTTGGCTGCGATCGCCGAAGAGTTAAGGCCCGACGCCGTGGTGTCGTCCCCGTATGTCCGCGCCCGCCAGACGGCGGAGATAGCCGTGGAAACCGCGCGCTGGCCGGTCACCGTGCGGACGGATGAGCGGCTGCGGGACCGTGAACTCGGCATTCTGGACATGCTCACCCGGCACGGCGTGGAGCAGAGACTGCCCGAAGAAGCCGAACGACGGCGGTGGCTGGGTAAGTTCTATTACCGGCCGCCGGGCGGCGAATCGTGGGCGGACGTGGTGCTCCGGCTGCGTTCGGTGCTCAACGAACTGAACAGCCTGGACAGTGGCCACCGCGTGATGCTGGTCTGCCACGACGCGCTGATCCTGCTGTGCCGGTACGTGCTGGAAGGGATGAGCGAAAAGGAGCTGCTGGACCTCGCCGCGGGCACCACCATCCTGAACGCCTCCATCACCAGGTACGTGCGCCCCGACGGCGCGGGCCCGTGGAAACTGGACAGCTTCAACGTGGCGGACCATTTGAGGGAGCATGGTGTGGAGGTTACGGAGCATGCCGGGGATGCCAGTGTCCATCCGCAGTGACGCCACCCCGGTCACCCCGTCCCTGCTGCGCGGTTGGCCGCTGCCTGCACCTGGGGAGGACAAGTACTCCCGCGGGTCCGTCCTGGTGATCGGCGGCGCCCGGTCCACCCCCGGCGCCGCCCTGCTTGCCGGCACCGCAGCCCTCCGCGCCGGGGCAGGAAAGCTGGTCCTTGCTGTGCCGGAATCGGTGGCCGTGCAGCTGGCCGTGGCCCTGCCCGAAGCTGGGGTGAAGGGGCTCCCGGAAAATGCCCAGGGCTCGTTGCGGCCTGACGGCCTGGACCGGCTTGCTGATGACCTTGAGAACTGCGATGCCCTGCTGATCGGGCCGGGCCTGGACGACATCGACCTCACCGAGGAACTGCTGGCAGCCCTGCTGGGAAACGGGTCCGCGCCGGTCTCCGTCCCGGTCTCTGGCGATGCCGCGATCATCCTCGACGCCTTCGCCCTGGGCTGCCTGCCCAGGCTCGAGGACCGGCTGGACCCGTGGCGGGGCCGGCTGGTCCTCACCCCCAACCCCACGGAAACGGGGGTGCTGCTCGGGCGGGACGTTGATGACCTCACGGCCGACGTCGTCGAGGTCGCCCGCCGCTATGACGCCGTGGTGAGCTGCCAGGGGCTGGTCGCGAGGCCGCCGGGCTCGGGGGCGCCGGGCTCGGGGGCGCCGCGCAGCGGGCCGGGCAGCGCGTCTGGCAGCGGGGCGCCGGAAGACGCCTCCCTCTGGGAGATCACCACGGGCTATGGCGGGCTGGGGACCTCCGGCAGTGGCGACGTGCTGGCCGGTGCGATCGCAGGGCTCCGAGCCCGCGGCACCACCAATGCGCAGGCCGCGTGCTGGGGCAGCCACCTCCATGCCGCGGCCGCCGACCGGCTGGCGAGCAGGCTCGGCCCCATGGGGTTTCTGGCCCGCGAACTGGCCGACCAACTGCCTGCCCTGATGCTGGAACTAAGTACCTGAGCCACTCCGACGTCTACTTGTGGTGTGCCGAGTGCTGGCGAGTTGAAATTAGAGTACTCACTACTCATGCATGCCGTCGCCCCTGCCACGTAGCGTCATTGAGTACTGCGGTACTCAGTCCGCAACGGCTTTTCGGGGGGCGGGTCAATGAGCTTGGAACTACACGCGGGCCAACCGCGCCAGCAGACCGGCGCCGGCGGACAATCCGTTGATGTGCTGCCACGCCGGGGCGTTAGTGTGCATTGGAGCAACGCCGCCCGGGGCCGCTCGGAGTTCCTGCTGGACTTCCGTGCCGACAGCGAGCGCGAATCGCTCCGCCTCCTTGCCTCCGCAGCAGTTGCAGAATTGGCCCGGGGTGCAGGCCGTGCCCTCGATTGCGCAGTGTCGCTGGTCCGGCCGGGACGGACACCACTGACGTCTGGTACCACCAACGCTGCAGCAAGCCTCGCCAGGTGGGATCAAAGCCACGGTGATGGCCCCGTGTCCCAGGCGATGCGTGGCCGGCTGGCGATCATCGCCAACGACTTTTCCAGGGATCCGCGGTGGCCCGCGTACTGGCTGCCGCTCAGGAACGCCGGCTACCGGTCCGTGGTTTCCGTTCCCCTGGCCCTGGGGCAGGGATGCTCCGCAGCGCTGACGCTGCTGGCCGCCAACACCAACCGCTTCACTCCCTTAGTCCTTGCGGATGTGGTGGCCTTCAGCAGCCTTGCCGGCAGGAGTTTCCTGATGGCGGCAGAGGTCAGGGCAGCCCTTTCCACGGCTGGCCACCTGCGCGCGGCCATGGAGGGCCGGACCTCCATCGACATCGCGTGCGGCGTCATCATGGGGCAGAACCGGTGCTCGTATGAGGACGCCTTCAACATCCTTGCCAAGGCATCCAGCCACCGGAACGTCAAGGCCAGGGTAGTGGCCGACGCCATCCTCAAGGACCTTCCAGGCGGACCTCCCGCCACCCATTTCAAGGGTTGAGCGGTAATGGGTCACGGGGAGGGACGGCCATGACGCAGCATGACGGCAACGTCGCGCCCCTCCTCGACCAGTCAGTGCTGAGCAGGCTGCGTGCCGAGCTCGACGACGATGAAGGCGTCTGGAAGGTGTTCGTGCAGAACTTCATCGCAGCCCTCCCTCAGCGGACTGAACGGCTGCGCCTGACGCTGACCACCGGTGACCTGACCGGTGCACTCGATGCCACGCTGAGCCTCAAGACTTCCAGTCAGATGGTCGGCGCGGAACGCCTCGCAGGACTGGCCTTGGACCTCGAGCGGGCCCTCCGTGATGAAGCCCGGGAGAACGAACCCGGCATAGTTTTGCCCCGGCTGGCCACAGAGCACCTGGGCACGATCAAGAAGTGCGCGCGGCAGACCACATATCTCCTGCAGGATTACCTGCATCCCAAAAAAGACAGGAAGTGAACGGGGAAACCCGGAACCTTCTAATACGCTTCTGTGATGCCTCTCCTTATCGCTCCAGACGCACGCTTCCATTCTTCGTGGCTGGAAGGAGCCGCAGAATTTGACGGCGCGCGGCAGGACGGCGCCGGCGCCGAGGACTGGCCGTTGGAGGAGCTCAACGATGGCGGCTCGTTCCGCCGTTTCGTCGACGCGCTCCTGGCCGACGCGTTGCCGGCGAGCCCGCGGAAGCCGGGGTACGTACCCTGCACCTATTTGTGGATCGTGGAGGGTGGAACGTTCCTTGGCTCGCTGGCCATCAGGCACAAGCTGAACGAATTCCTCCTCGAGCAGGGCGGGCACATCGGCTACAGCGTGAGGCCCTCGGCGCGGCGTCGTGGCCACGCGTCAGCCGCGCTGGCCGCAGCCCTGCCGGTGGCCCAGACGTTGGGCATCTCCCGGGTGCTGCTTACCTGCGATGAGGACAACGCAGGTTCCCGGGCCACCATCGAAAAGAACGGCGGGGTCCACGAGGACACACGCAGGGGCAAACGGCGCTACTGGATCGAGTGAATCAGTTGGCCGGTTCGCAGGACCTGGCCGGAGCGTAACGGAGCCAGTCCGGCAGGGCGGCCTTAAAGACGCTGCGGATCGCGGGGGTGCTGACAACGGCCCAGTCCACCTTGCCCTTGATCTCCGGCTCTTCCCTTTCCCACTCGAACCAGTTGAGCATTTTCAGCTGCGGGAACCGCGCGGCCGTTGCGGGGTCGAAGACCTGGCCCCACCAGGCCTGCTTGATGGCAAGCTCGTCCGCTCCCCCGGCTCCCGGGACAAAGAATGCGGCGGTCTCGGGGATGGCGACTGGCTTGCCGTGCGCCACGCCGTAGACCTGGTAAAAGTCCGGAAGCAGGGTTTCCTCACCGGTGTCTCCGGCGTAGTTGCCGGTGAGCTGATCCGCGAACTTCGTGGGTTCAGGAAGCTCGTTTTCACCCCAGGGGTAGACGGCACCCCAGTGGTACAGGGACATGCCCACCCAGTCCACGGCGTCGTCACCCGGGTAGTACGGGGCGTAGGGATCGTCGTTCATGGTCAGGGCCCCGTCCGCGTCGGTATCCAGGGCGGCGAATTCGGGGGTCCCGGCTTTGGCTTCGTACTGCCCCCCGGCGAACGGATACCCTGCGCCGTAGCCCGGCGCCCACATCATTGCCGAGCCCGGTGCACCCTTGTGGACGGCGTCGGCGAGCGTCCGGAAAGCCTGGACATACTGTCCGGGCTGCTGGGACCACAGATTCCAGGAGCCGTTCATTTCCGGCGCGAACCGCACGAGGACAGGGACGCCGTCGTTATTGAACTCTGCAAGATCCGCTGCCAGGGCAGCCGCGGATTCCGGGGTGACATCGACGAGGCCGCCCGAGGGCTCCAAGGTCAGCAGCATAATCTGCGAGTGGGCGCGGATCTGCACCACAACCCGCTGGAGTTCGGTCTTCCCGTCCGCGTTGTAGGGGAAAGCGGCGGAAGTTACGTTCACAGCAGGTTTATGCCCCAGTTCGTAGGCGTAACTGCCCAGTGACTTGGCGTGCCAGTCCAGATTCACGCCGAACAAAGCACCGCTTGCGGGCACCAACGCCGCCCGAGCGGGTACCTCACACACTGGTGCAATAGCCGCGTTTTGCCCGGCCTGGCCTTGCTGGTTCCGCGCCTCCGACCTGGCGGACAGGCTGTTGAAGATCGTGATCCCGCCAACAAGGGCAGCCACGAGGCCTATGATCACCAAGCCCTGCCGGATCTTCGGGGAACCCGTCCGGCCGCCGGGGCCGTTACCTTGTTCCGGAGCCGTCCCTGACATGCACGCCACCCCCATCTGGCCGCCGCTCCCCAACCTCATTGTCGGAAATGCTCGGCATTCCGCAGAATACGCCAGACCTGCCCGGCTTTCCAGTGTCTTTTGCCGCTGGCGGCTCGATGAGCATCTGCCTTCTAGCCATTTCCGGCCCGGATCTGCTGTTTGTCTGCCCCTGACGCTACACTGAATGAATCGAACATATATTCGAATAAAGGTGTGTTGTGGGCGTAACCGTAGGTCCCCGTGTGATAGATGCGGGCATGTCGTTGTTGTCAGTGCTGATCTCCCCTGTCCCCGTCGCCGCGGGGTTTCCCTCGCCGGCGCAGGACTACTTTGACGGCCGGATCGACCTGAATGAGCACCTGATCAAGGACATCACCAGCACGTACGTGGTGCGGGTTTCCGGGGACTCAATGGAGGGTGCAGGCATCAGCGACGGCGACGAACTGATCGTCAACCGCGCCCTCGAACCGCGCGACGGTTGCGTCGTCGTCGCGGTCCTTGACGGGGAGCTCACGGTGAAGCGGCTGCGGATTACGGGCACCGGCGTCGTGCTTCAGGCCGAGAACCCCGCCTACCCGGACATCCGGGTCCCGGCCCTGGCGGACCTGGTCATCTGGGGCGTCGCTACGCGGTGCCTTCATCATGTCTAGGCGGCTGGGCGGCAGGGTCCGGCGCGGGCGCGGCGGAAAGCCGCACCATGCGGAGCTCGCGCACCCCGTCCTCCACATTCACGGTACCGTCAGCCACGAACCCGTGCTTGCGGTAGAAGGCCTGCGCCCTCGGATTCGGATCGGCTACCCAGAGCGCCGCAGAATCCTCCGGCCCGACGACGGCATCCAGGAGGGCCGCGCCGGCGCCGGTCCCGTGCGCAGCAGCAACGACGTACAGCACATACAGGTGCGTGGCCCACGGCGAGCCCGGGGTTTGCGGGGGCCCGGCCATCGCGACCCCGATCATGACTCCGTCACGCTCGGCCACCGCCACCCGGTTGGCGCGGTAGCGCTCATCGCTGAGCGCGGCGGTCCAGAACCGTTCCCGGACGGCGGGCAGCTCAGGATCATCCAGCACACTGTCCGCCATCACACCGCGGTACGTCTCGCGCCACGACAACACAATCACTCGCGCCATCTCGGCGGCATCCTCGACGCGGGCGCGGCGGACCTTCACCGGGTTATCCATAGCCGAAACTCTACCGAGAGCAGCAGCCCTGTCCGGCCGCCAGTTTTCGTGCCGCAACAAGCCCTTAAACACAGGCCGGGGCCATGAGCAAGCCGGCCGCGATGCGGCAGATGCCGCAGATCGCCCATGTGGACGTGAACTGCTTCTACGCCTCCGCCGAGCGCGCCTTCGATCCGTCGCTGGAAGGCAAACCCGTGGTGGTGCTGTCCAACAACGATGGCTGTGCGGTCACGCGTTCCCCCGAGGCAAAAGCGCTCGGCATCGGCGTGGGTGAGCCCTGGTTCAAACTCGCCCCGAGGGCCAAGGAGTGGGGGCTGGTTGCCCTGTCCAGCAACTACGAGCTCTATGGGGACATCAGCGCCCGGGTGATGGAACTGCTGGGCCGCTACTCCGCGTGGCTGGAGGTCTACAGCATCGACGAGGCCTTCCTCGGCGTCAAAGGCACACCGGCTGAACTACTGACCCTCGGCAGGGCCATGAAAACCGCTGTCCGCCGGAATGTAGGCGTGCCGGTCTGCGTGGGGATCGCGACGACGAAAACCCTCGCGAAGCTGGCCAACCAGTGGGCGAAGAACAATCCTGCCTTCGGCGGGGTCTGCCACTGGGACTCGGTGCCCGCCGTCGAACGGGAAGGCCTGATGGGGCGCCTGTCCGTGGTGGAGATCTGGGGCGTGGCCACCCGACTGACCAAACGGCTGAACGTTCTGGGCATTTTTTCGATTCTGGACCTTTGCCGCGCCGATCCTGTCATGATCCGGGACAGGTTCTCCGTGGTCATGATGCGCACCGTCCTGGAACTGCAGGGAACGCCATGCATCCCCATGGAGGAGGTGCGGATCGGGCGCGACCAGCTGATCTTTTCCCGCTCGTTCGCCACCCCCATCACCACGGCATCCGGGATCCGGCAGGTCATGAGCGTGTACGGGCAGCAGGCCTCGGCGCGGCTGGCAAAACACGGGCTGCAGGCCAAAGTCCTCACCGCATTCGCCGGCACCTCACACTTCAACCCCAAGGACACCGCCTACCCCTCGGTGTGCATCCCGCTGCCGATGCCCACGGCGGACCCGGTGATCCTGACCAAGGCTTCGCACGCGCTGCTGCCACTCATCCATGAAGGCGTCAAGTATGCCAGGGCCGGCATCATGGTCACTGATCTGCGGCCCACCGGCAACCAAGCGCCCCTGTCAATGTTCGAGAACCCGCATGAGGAACGCCGCATCGGATCGCTCCTGGAGGACGTAGCCCGCCGGTACGGCCGCGGCTCCATCGGCCTGGGCCACGCCGGCATCCGGGGCGGGCCGGACTGGACGATGAAGCGGGACATGCTCTCGCCCCGCTACACCACCCACTGGGACGAACTGCCCCTCGTTAAGGCGGCCTAGGTGGGCACCAACAGAGAGGGCCACCCGGCCCGGCTACGCCGTCCGGGACAGGAAAGCCCGGATGGCGTCGGCCATCGGTTTGGCCTGGGTCCAGTGCAGGTAGTGCCCGCCTTCCAGGGTGAGGATTTCGTGGCGTTTGACGTTCTTCAAGAGGTTTTCTGTAGACGCAGTCTTGGTCTCCAGCGAGCCGGACTTGTCGTCGGCAAGGAACGCCAGCACGGGCAAGTCATCCGGGTAGGTGACTCCCCTGAGCGCTGCCGCGTTGTTGGCGATCCGGGCAGTCTCGTCCGCGACGGCGGGGTTCCCGTAGTTCCAGCTTCCCATCAGGCGCATGCGTTGCAGCTCGTCCTCGGTATACGCGTCGCTGTCCGGGTTGACCACGTCAGGGGCCAGCCACGCAACGGTGCGGACCAGGCCGGTGACCGAGAGAGCCCGTTCCCAGTTGAAGCCTCCCTCCGGTTCCGGTACCGGGCCGCTCCCGGGCTTCGGTATTGAGGCGTCGAGGTGGATCACTGCAGACACCTCGGCCGGATACCTGTTGGCGTAGTCGAGCATGTAGAAGCTGGCGATGGAATGCCCTGCGAGGACGTAGGGCTGCCTGACCTGGAGTTTGGTCAGTGCTTCATGAAGTTCGGTGCTGATGTTCTCATTCGTCCGCGGACCCGCTTCCATGTCGCTGTAGCCGTAGCCGAATCCCTCCACCACCATGGCGTCGAAGCCGCCCAGTTCGCGGACCAGCGGAGCGAAGTCGAGGCCCGGGGCAGGGGTTCCCAGGCCGCTGAGCAGGACAATCGGCTGGCCCCCGTTCCCAGTCCGGTAGACGTTCAGGGCGCCGCCGCTCACTGCCACGCGCTCCCCGTAGGGTTTGATGCTCGATTTCTCCGCCGGCTCCAGGATCAGGTTGATCACTGTGGAGGCGAGGACCAGCCCCAGGATGACAAGCCCCACGATGCCCGCGGCACGCAACGGGCGCCTGCGCTTTTTCCGGGCCCCTGAATCCGGAGCTTCGGTTGCCTTGGACGTCCTTCGAGCAAGTAGGCGCATGATGGGGCCTTTCCAAGTGGTGGACCCCAGCACCCTTGTGGGATGGCCCCCGGCGATGCCGGGGGCCACCGTAACGGGAGGTGCAGCGCTTGCTGCCGGTGCGCTCTTTAGCGCTGTGGCGTGCACGCAATGGCTAATCGCCCCAAAAGGCAGTCAACGATAGCGTCTGTACTTCCCGGTCCTGTGTTGTCTGAAGCTGGACTACGCGGCAATCTGCTGCTTTGCGCCCTTCGCCTCGATCTCAATTTTACGCGGTTTGGCCTTCTCGGCGACAGGAATCCGCACTGTCAGGACACCGGCGTCGTACGTTGCCTTGACGTTGTCCGTGTCCAGGGTGTCCCCGAGCATCAACTGGCGGCTGAACACGCCGCGCGGCCGCTCGGAGGCAATCAGCTCGGTGTTCCCGCCCACCGGCTCAGGGCGCTCGGCCCGCACGGTCAGGACATTCCGTTCCACGTCCAGATTCAATGAATCCAGCTTCACACCGGGCAGATCAAAGGCCACCACAAATTCCTGGTCCTCCTGCCACGCATCCAAAGGCATCGCTGCCGGACGCGCTGCCGTACCGAGCACCTGCTGGGCCAGCCTGTCCAGCTCACGGAACGGATCGGTTCGCATCAACATGGCTTCCCTCCTAGTAAGAGACGGTCCAACACATCCACCAGCCGATCTGTATTGGCTGATGTAGATTTTTTATAGCACTGGCGGCAGGTTGTTGCAAGACGCCCTGAAAGACATTTTTGTATTCCGCACCCGTTCTGTACCCGTAGGTCTTCCATACGCTAAGCATGCTTAGCATAATTGTTTGTGCTGGGACCAATTCACCGGAACAGGAGCAAGCACCATGGCAAATGTGCGAACCACCGAACACAAGACCACCCTCCAGCGCGCGGCCCAGGTGGTAGGAGCCGTCTTTCTGCTGGTGGGCATCCTGGGATTCATCCCGGGCGTGACCACTAACTACGAAAGCATGGCTTTCGCCGGACACGGTTCAGGTGCCCTCCTCCTGGGCATCTTCCAGGTGTCCATCCTGCACAACATCGTCCACCTGCTCTTCGGCGTGGCAGGCATCCTGCTGGCACGCACGCACGCGCAATCCCGGGCGTACCTGCTGTATGGCGGCGCGATCTACCTGGTCCTTTGGCTGTACGGCCTGCTGATCGGGCACGACACCCCGGCCAACTTTGTCCCCGTCAACAACGCTGACAACTGGTTGCATCTGGTCCTGGGCCTGCTGATGATCGGACTCGCGATCCTGCTGTCCCGGGAGACCACCGCGCGGCCCAACGCCGCAGGGGCCGGGCGCTAAAAGCCGGCTGAAGGGCTGAGCGCTGACAGCCTGGACACTGATAACCGGATACTGACAGCCGGCGCGGAGTCGGACTCCGCGCCGGCTCCGCACCGGGTTGGTAAGGCGCCGTATCAGCTGCCGGTAGTCAGCGACATGGCCGGGTCAGCTGCGCGTCGGATCCGGATGAAGTGGTGCGGGCCCCGGATCCGGGACGGGCAGCGGGCCTGGGGGTTCCGGCGTCGGGATGGGGCTTGGCCTTGCCGGGCCCGGGTGGCCGGGCTGGGTTGGGTCCGGCGAAAACGGGTCGGGGCCTGGTTCCGGCGGGAATGGCTCGGGTTCGTGCACTGGCGGGATGGTCATTGAACTTCCCCTCTCACGCTGGGCGGATGCGCCTTAGCGTGATCAGGATACGCCTGCCGCCTTTCTTGCTCTAGGAGGGTGAGCGCGGGGCCGCTGGCGAACTGCGGTTTAGTCTGCGGTTTTTCTGCGGATTCCCCCGGTACAGGGCCCGTGCGCCGCTGATAATTTCCGGGAATGGGCATTCTGTCGGCACTTCCGAGCGAGCGTTATCCGCCCAAACGTGCGCGCCGGCGTCGTCCGTTCCGGTCCTTAATGCTGATGCTTCTGGCCCTGGGGCTGATCATCCCCGCATTGGCCGGCGCCTACCTCCTTAACCTGGGCCGGATCATCGATTCCGAAACCACTAAGATCGCGAATGCCTTCCCGGACGAAGCCACCCGCCCGCAGCCGGCGGCGGCCACCGGCCCCCTGGGAAGGGGTGCTGGGTCTGCCGGCGCGGGGCCGGTTGCGGCGGGTTCAACAGCGGGTGCCGGCCGGTCCCTGAACTTCCTGGTGATGGGCAGTGACAGCCGCGGCGCCACCACCGAAGAGGCCACCGCGGGCACAGGCTCCAACCAGCGCGCAGACACCCTGATGCTTGTCCACCTTCCGGCTGACCGCAGCAAGATCTACTCCATCTCCCTCATGCGCGACCTGTGGGTGGGGATCCCGGAGCACGGTAAGGCAAAGATCAACGCGGCCCTGGCGTTCGGCGGCATCCCCCTGATGGTGCAGTCTGTGGAGTCCATTTTCGGCCAGCGCATCGATCACGTGGCCATGATCGATTTTGAAGGGTTCGTGGGCATGACCGACGCCCTGGGCGGTGTGCAGGTCAACATCCCGGCGCCGTTTGTGTCCGCCCACAAGCAGACCGCCTTCTCCGCAGGGCCAAACACCCTGGACGGCGAGCACGCCCTGGAATTCGTCCGCGAGCGCTACGCCTTCGCCGACGGCGACTACCAGCGGGTGCGGAACCAGCAGGCCTTCGTGCGGGCCCTGCTGGCCAAAAACCTCAGCGCCGAGACACTCCTCAACCCCGTCAAGGTCCACGGCGTGATCAGCTCCATGGCCCCGTTCATCAGCGTGGACAGCGGGCTGGATTCCGTCACCCTGGCAGCGCTTGCCCTGGAACTCAAGGACGTCCGGCCCAAGGACATGGTCATGTTCACGCTCCCCACCGGCGGCACCGGGACCTCCGCCGACGGCCAGTCGATCGTGCTGCCCGATCCGGCCGCAATCGGGGCACTCTCGGCCGCAATGGCCAACGGGACAATGGCTGACTATGTGGCCGCCAACGGCCTGGCGGGCGGAAACTGAGCGCCGCCGTCGTCCACTTGGACGCAGGGAGTGCAAGAGCGTCACCGGAAAAGCGGCAGGGAGTGCAAGAGCGTCGCCGGAAAAACGGCAGTAAGTGAGAGAGCGTGGGGGGGGTGGGCTCCCCCGGTAGCGAACGCGGACGCCATTGTCTGCCCGGCTCTATATATTGAAGGAATGACCCAGACTCCGCTGCAGGATTCCGCCAATTCCGCCGTCGCCGCTTCCGCCGGGCCGGTTGCGCCGCCCGTCGCCAAAAAGGTCCCGCACGAGCGGACGCACCACGGCGATACCTTCGTGGACAACTACGAGTGGCTGCGCGAAAAGGAATCCCCCGAGGTGGTGGCTCACCTGAAGGCCGAGAATGCCTACCAGGAGGCGGTCACTGCACACCAGGAGCCGCTGCGGGAGGCCATCTTCCAGGAGATCAAGGGCCGCACCCAAGAGACAGACTTGTCTGTCCCGAACCGGAAAGACGGCTGGTGGTACTTCAGCCGGTCGGCAGAGGGCAAGGAGTACGGCATCCAGTGCCGCGTCCGCGCCTCTGACACTGGCAACCCCGTGGCCGACTGGACTCCCCCGGCGGTGGAGGCCGGCGTCGGGATCCCCGGCGAGGAAGTGCTGCTGGACGGCAACGTCGAAGCCGAAGGCAAGCCGTTCTTCTCCGTGGGCGGCTCGGCCGTCACGGTGGACGGGAACCTCTACGCCTACGCTGTGGACAACTCCGGCGACGAACGCTTCACGCTCCACATCAAGGATCTGCGCACCGGCGAGCTGCTCCCTGATGTCATCGAGAACATCTTCTACGGCGTGAGCTTCTCTCCTGACGGAACGCGGATCTTCTACACGGTGGTGGACGACTCCTGGCGCCCGTACCAGGTCAAGTCCCACGTGCTGGGCACGCCGGTCACCGAGGATGAGGTGATTTACCAGGAGGACGACGTCGCCATGTGGCTGGGCTTTGAGCTCTCCTCCGACCGGCGTCACCTCGTGCTGGGCATCGGCTGCTCCGAGTACAGCGAGACCCGCCTGTTGCGTTTTGATGACCCGACGGCGGAACTCACCACGGTCATTTCCCGGGACGAGCGCGTGCTCTATGAGGCGGAGCCGTTTCTGCTCACCGGTCCGGGTGGCGACAAAGCAGAGCGCATCATCATCACGCACAACCGGAACGCCGTTAACTCCATGGTGTCCCTCGTTGACCCTGCCGAGCTCACCAAGCCGCTGGCCGAGCAGCACTGGGACACCGTCGTCGGGCATTCCGCCGACGTCCGCGTCAACGGCGCCGGCGTCACCTCCACACACCTGATCGTGTCAATCCGCAAGGACACCATCGAGCGCGTCCAGGTGATGGGCCTTGCCGGGCTTGGCACAGCCGCCCAGGAAGCACCGGTGGAGCCCGCCTTCGACGAAGAGCTGTACACGGCCGGAGTGGGCGGCTCCGACTACGAAGCGCCCGTGATCCGGCTGGGCTACACGTCCTACTTCACGCCGTCCCGCGTGTACGACTTCGTCCTGCCGACGCCGGCCCAGCCTGCCGGGGAACTGCTGCTGCGCAAGGAAAGTCCCGTTCTGGGCGGCTACGACGCCGGCGACTACGTTGCTACCCGTGAATGGGCGGATGCCGCGGACGGCACCAAGATCCCGCTCTCCGTGCTGCGCCACAAGGCAGTCAAGCAGGACTCGACGGCGGCCGGCCTGGTGTACGGATACGGCTCGTATGAGCTGAGCATGGACCCCGGCTTCGGCATTGCCCGGCTCTCACTGCTGGACCGGGGCGTGGTGTTTGTGATCGCCCACATCCGCGGCGGCGGCGAACTGGGCAGGCACTGGTATGAGGACGGCAAGAAGCTCACCAAGAAGAACACGTTCACCGACTTTGTGGATGCCACCGACTGGCTGACCGGTTCCGGCTGGGTGGATCCGTCCCGGATTGCCGCGCTGGGCGGGTCCGCGGGTGGGCTGCTGATGGGCGTCATCGCCAACCTCGCGCCGGAGAAGTACGCCGCGGTGGTGGCCCAGGTGCCGTTCGTGGACCCCCTGACCAGCATCCTTGATCCCGAGCTGCCGTTGTCCGCGCTGGAGTGGGAAGAGTGGGGCAACCCCATCACCGACCCCGAGGTCTACCGGTACATGAAGTCCTACACGCCGTACGAGAATGTGCGGGCCGTGGCATACCCCAAGATCGCGGCCGTCACCTCCTTTAACGACACCCGCGTGCTGTACGTGGAGCCTGCCAAGTGGGTCCAGGAACTGCGGAACAACACCACGGGTGCGGAGCCGATCGTCATGAAGATCGAAATGGACGGCGGCCACGGCGGCGCCTCGGGCCGGTACGTCCAGTGGCGCGAACGGGCATGGGACTACGCGTTCATCGCTGACTCGCTCGGCGCCACCGCACTGCTTCCGGGGGCCGGGCTGAAGTAGGACTTCCCGCCGCCCGGAGGCCCGGCTTCCGGGCGACGTGCCCTAGACCCCGCCGGGGTGTTACGCCAGCAGGTCCGCTTTGATAACTGGAAAACTGCCCATGTCGCTTAGTTGATTGAGGGGGATACAACCTAGGGCTTGTACAAGTTCTGGGTTGTTGTTATCGTAAATATGTCTTGGACAGTAGATCTGGAGAAGATCCAGAAATGGTTGGATGAAGACTCTTACGATGCAGTCGTTGCAGCGCTAGAAATCCTCGAAGACAAGGGTCCGAATCTGGGGCGCCCCCTCGTGGATACCATCCAACACTCGGACTACAGCAACATGAAGGAACTCCGGCCTGGGACCAAGGGCCGGGGAGCGATCCGCATCTTGTTTGCGTTTGATCCAAAGCGGCGCGCAATAATGCTCGTGGCCGGGAATAAGCAAAATAAGTGGAAATCTTGGTACAAGGAATTCATACCCAAAGCAGACAATCTGTGGAAAGAACATCTGGGGAGTATCAAAAATGACACCCGTATCACTAAGTGACCAACTCAAGCGCCGCCCTGCCAATCGAGGCGCAGTCGACGCGCTGAAAGCAGAGATGCTGCGTGAGGTTGAGGCCTATCGCCTAGCTGACCTCCGCAAAGAGTTGAACGTAAGTCAAAAAACCCTGGCGCAGCTTGCCCATATTAGCCAAAATCGCGTCTCTCAAATTGAACGAGGCGACATTGAGCATACGCAGATAGACACCATTCGAAAGTACGTTGAGGCCCTGGGTGGCACGATCGAGATTCGTGTCAAAATTGCTAACGAGAGCTACATACTCACATAGGCTCGTGAACCTCGGAACCCCCGTCAGGTCACGACAGTCACTGTCAGGTCCGCGAGGGTCCCGGCCGGAGACGTGCCCTAGACCCCGCCGGGGTGCTCGGCCAGCAGGTCCGCGAGGGTCTCAAGGTTCGCGCGCACCGTCCTGGCGTGGGCTTTCTCCACCAGCGAATCCGCCAACTTGCCGAACACGCCGCCAAAGCCGGAGTCCGCACTGACGCTGTAGACCAAGCGTGTCCCGTCGCCCTGCGGTTCCAGGCTGTTGGAGATGGCGAACTTGAAGTCCCCATCAACGGATTCGAAAGCCACCTTGTTCGGCGGCTCGATCTGGGTGGTTTCCGTGACCCAGTCGAAGTGCCTGCCCATGATCTTGCTTGTGCCCTTGGACCGGGTGCCTACCTCCACGGGGCCGTCTCCGATCTGTTCGGCACGCACTACGGACGAATCCCAGATGGGGATGTTCTCGCTCCTGATCAGAAAGTCGAAGACTTCCTGCTGCGGACGGGGGATGTAGACGCTTTCCTCGATGACGGCCATGTCGGTGCTCCTCGTCAAAAGCCTGGTGGCGGCTCGGCTCGGCCGGCCGGTAGGCTCAGCGCCAGTGTGGTCTGAACCGGATGGAGAGTCAACGCTGATTCCGTGACCTGTGAAACTAATCATGCTTACTATTGAGTTTCACGTCCGTGTTTCACGTCCGGTCCATCCGAAGGAGCAGGAATGCCGCTACGCAAGGGAACGTCCGTGGAATGGAACACGCCACAGGGGCCCACCCACGGGAAGATCGTGGAGAAGAAAACCAACGACTTCGAACTGGACGGGAACCAGCACCGGGCCAGCGAAGCGGAGCCCCAGTACGTGGTGGAGTCCGCCAAGACCGGCGCCCGCGCCGCCCACAAGGCTTCGGCCCTGACCGAGAAGGACTAGGCGCATGCCCAGCCAAAAGCACCACGAAGTGCTCGTCATTGGCGGCGGCAACGCGGGGATCTCCCTGGCTGCACGCCTGCACCGCTACGGCGTGAAGGACATCGCCGTGGTGGAACCCCGGGACCATCACCTCTACCAGCCGCTGTTCTCCCACATCGCGGGCGGAAGGGCGAAGGCGGCGGAGGCCATCCGCTCGCAGGCTTCGGTCATTCCGAAGGGAGTGGAATGGATCCGCGACGGAGCAGCGGGCATCAACGCCGCAGCGAACACTGTCACTTTGGCGTCCGGCACAGAGCTCACCTATGGCCAGCTGGTGGTCTGCCCAGGGCTGCAGCTGGACTGGGACAAGGTCCCCGGCCTGAAGGCGGCTGCCCACTCCCCGCACGGGGCGTCGCATTACGAGTTCGATCTTGCCCCCAAGGCCTGGACGCTGCTCAGCAGCCTGAAGTCAGGCACCGCCGTGTTCACCATGCCGTCAGGGCCGGCCAAGTGCGCCGGGGCTGCACAGAAGCCCATGTATCTGGCCTGCGATTATTGGCGGGAACAGGGGGTCCTCAAGGACATCCGCGTGGTGATGGTCCAGCCCTATCCCACCGTGTACGGCGTGCCGGGTGTGGATGAGGAGCTGAACCGAAAGGTAGCGGAGTACGGCATCGAGCTCCGGCTCAACAGCGAAGTCACCGCGGCGGATCCCAGCGCGCAGACTGTGCTGATCCGGGACAGCACCAGCGGCGCCACAGAGGAACTCCGGTACGACGTCCTGAACGCGGTCCCCCCGCAGTCCGCGCCGGACTGGCTGAAGGCAACGGACCTGCCTGCCCCCGGTGACGACGGCGGCTTCGTAGAGGTGGACACCGAAACGCTGCGGCACGTGCGCTATCCGAACGTCTGGTCCCTGGGCGACGCCGCGGCCACCACCAACTCCAAGTGTGGCGGCGCGCTGCGCAAACAGACCAAGGTTCTGGCGAAGAACCTGGTGGCCGCCCGGAAAGGCGCCCCGCTGAAGGAGAAGTACGACGGCTATGCGGTGTGCCCGTTCACGGTATCCCGGTCCTCGGTGGTGTTCGCCGAGTTCGACGCCGACTACCGGCCGATGCCCAGCATTCCCAAGGTGCCCACGTGGAAGGAAAGCCGGGCCTCCTGGGTGGTGGACCGTGACGTTTTCCCGCAGGTCTACTGGAACCTGATCCTCAAGGGCCGGGCCTAAGTACCAGGCGCCCTGTGCTGCCTGTCGTGGCGGGCGTAGTACGCGTAGACCAGCAAGGCGATCCCCGCCAAAATCATCACGGCCGGGACCACGAAGTCAGCGGGGATGAGCATCGCCGTGGCCTGCAGAGCGAAGATCACTCCCAGTACGGCCAGAACAGCAGCGGGTATCAAGGGCCATTTCATCCGGGCGTTGTGTCCGGCAGCGCGGACCGGGACGAGGGAAAGCACACCGAAGGTGGCTGCCAGGCCCATAAACAGGATGGCGGGGACGGCCATGGCCGGAAGTTCCTGCGGCAGGGACACAATGACCGCCAGAGTCAGCATCACCCCGCACGGGATCAGCGCCCACCAGTTGGCCGGCTCCCGCAGATAAACGGCGGCGAATCCGGCTGCCATGAAGAGGAACAGCAAACCTGCGCCTGAGCGGCCGCCCGTGAGCTGCGCGGCTCCGATGACGGCGGCCAGGCCCAGGAACACCGACCCGGGAATCGCTGCCCACCAATTCTCCCGGCTGCGGCTGAAGACGGAGAGGAACACCGCCCCGGCAGCGGCGAAGATCAGCGCCGGAACATAGCCGGCGGTCTCGGCAACGTTGAGAACGTCCAGCAGGAACAGCCCGCCAACCACCATCAGGACCACGCCCGCGATAATGCTTATGTTTGCCGGTTTCACCGTCTGCCTCCCGAAATTCGGCCTGGTCCCCGAAACCAGGCAGGCGGCCGAGCCGCCCCGCCAACTTCAGGCTAGGTCCGGCCCGAAACCGCACCTAGGGCACAAAGGCCCGCCTTCAGGACCGTCGGTTGCTCCAAGGAGGCCCTTTGGGGCGCTCAGAAGGGCTCTTACGGAGCAACCGATGAATGGACGACGGCGGCGGTCGCCTCCGCGATGGCGCGCTCCTCGTCGGTGGGAACCACCAAAACCGGGATGGCGGACTCCGGCGTGGAAATCACGCGCGGTTCCTTGGACCGCTGACCGTTCAGGCCGGCGTCGAGCTTTATCCCCAGGGCACCCAGTTTGTCCGCCACGAGGGCGCGGAACTGGTGCGAATTCTCGCCGATCCCGGCCGTGAACACCAGAGCCTTCGCGCCGCCCACGGCCACGTGGTAGCCGCCGATGTACTTGGCCAGCCGGTAGGACGCGACCGCGAGCGCGGTGGCCGCCTTGGCATCGCCGGCTTCGGAGGCTTCAACCACGGAGCGCATGTCGTTGTTGCCGGCGAGGCCCTTCAGCCCGGATTCGCGGTTGAGCATGGTGTCGAGGTCTTCCGGTGTCCAGCCGGCCCGGCCCAGGAACACCAGGATGGAGGGGTCCAGATCGCCGGAACGGGTGCCCATCACCAGGCCTTCGAGCGGGGTGAAGCCCATGGACGTGTCCACCGAATGACCGCCCAGGATGGCCGTGACGGAGGCGCCGTTGCCCAGGTGGGCGATCACGCCGTCGAACTCTTCCACCGGGAGTCCCAGCAGCGCGGCGGCGCGGTGCGTGACGTACTCGTGCGAGGTGCCGTGGAAGCCGTAGCGGCGGATGCCGTGGTTGGCGTAGAGCTCGTCCGGGACGGCGTAGCGCCAGGCATGCTCGGGCAGGGTGCGGTGGAAAGCGGTGTCGAACACGGCGACCTGCGGCATCTCCGGCCACTTCTTGCTGATGGCGCGGATGCCCAGCACGTTGGCCGGGTTGTGCAGCGGGGCCAGGGGGTTCAGGCGCTCGATGGCCCTGGTGATCTCGTTGTCGATCAGTACCGGCTCCCCGAACCGCTCGCCGCCGTGCACCACCCGGTGTCCCACCGCTGCCAGTTCAAGCTCGCCGAGTTCCTGGTGGATGGCCGCGTCAACCTGCTCCAGCGCCTCGGCGTGGTTCCGCGGGCCCTCGATTTCGCCGTCGCCGTCCCCGCCGTTGCCCATCCCGATCTTCTCGATCAGGCCCTCGGTCAGGACAGTGCCGGCTGCGACGTCGCGCACCTGGTACTTGAGCGAGGACGAGCCGGAATTGATGACGAGCACGAGCACGGGGGCCTCCTGAGCCTTGCTTGCGGGTTACTGCCACTATAGGGCGACGGCGCTTCCTGGGCGGGCACGCACCGGGGTGAAATCAGCCTCCCGCGATGTCCCGCAGGGTCTGCAGGTGCTCTTCCCAGGCTGTCCGCCCGCCTGGGGTCACACTCGCTGAAGTCCGCGGCATCTTCCCCGCAAAGCTCTTTCTGATCTTCACATAGCCAGCTTTCTCCAGAACAGCGAGCTGTTTGCTGAGGACGGAATCGCTGACCTGGATGGCGTCCCGCACATCCTTGAAATCCATCGATTCCGCTCCTACAAGGGCCGCCATGATGGAGAAGCGGACCGGTGCGTGGATGAGGTCGTTAAGCCTGTGGCGGGGATGGTCTCCGGCAGTACTCATGCCCGCAGCTCACGGAACGCCCCGGCCAGGCCAACTCCCGCCAGCACCACGGCGGCGCCCGCGTAGAACAAGAGGTTCCCGTCGCGGAACAGGCTTACCCCGACAGCCAGCGCTGCGCCATAGAGGGCGAAGTAGGCGAGAAGTGACGTGAGGAACCGCCGCGTGTAGCCGGCCTTCGTGGAGGTCTGGAACATGGGCCAGACACATGCAGTAACTGCGGCCCAGATACCGACGGCGGCGGCGAGTATGGGAGCGCCGTATCCGGTGTGCGAAACAATGTGCATGCCGATCATCAGCATGGATCCCAGGATGGCAAGGCTCGTGAAGACCATGGCGACGGGCCACGCCGCGGCGTTGATCGAGGTGGCGCCGATGGACTGGGCTTTTGCCAGGAGCTCCTGTGCCTCGGCAGGGGTGGGACTTGCCGTTGCCTCGTCCATGGTATTGCCTTTCTCTGGCGCTTCAGTAGTTGCCTTAGCCTAGGAAAGTACTTTCCATTCTGTCAAGTACTTTCCATGTGCCGTTGCGTCGGCTGCCGCAGCCTGCATAGAGTCGGCGGGCACGTTACATTCCGCAGAGAGGGACATCCATGCCGAACGACACCACTCAGCCCGAGAACTCAGACAGCAGCCCCGCCAAGGACCCCACCGGCGTCGAAGGCGCCAACCCGGCCCTGGACGACACCGGAAAGCCCAAGGCCGCGGAAGTGGGCGACGCGCCCGAGCAGCCGGAAAATCCGGAGAACCTCGACCTCACGCCCGAAGGGCTGTCCGACGAGCCAGCCAAGCAGGAGGACCCGGAGAGCGTGGCCAAACCCGAAAACAGCTAGGGCCCTAACCGTCCTGTTGTTCAGCGCCCCTGATGGTCGGCTTCCGGGGTGGCCGCCCGGTCCACGGCCTCCACGGAGATCAGCACGATCCCGAGGTCCCGGACCTTGGTGAGTACGCCATGGAGCGCCGCCTGATCTGCGACGAAACCGGAAAGCCTGGTGGTGCCGTCGCTTTCGTGGGTCAGCGTGAGGCCATCGAACCAGACTGACCAATGCTGGTCGAGGTGCCCGCCGATACGAATCTCGTAACCGGTGGGCACCTCTTGCTTTGGGGATCCCATCCTGCGGATCACTTCGCTCCTTCAGGATGGGCCGGCGAACCGACTGTGCCCCGCGAAGTCCGTGCCGCCGTCGTCCGCAGTCCGCTCCACAGCGAGTACCCCAGGCCGATCAGCGCCACACCGATGGGCAGGGCGAACAGCCTGTCGTTGATCTGCGGCAGCAGCGGGAGGAAGAGGGTTGCCACGGACCCGACGGCGAGCAGCGCCGCAGCCCACCGCGCAAGCACGTTGGCACGGAAGAGTGCGATGCCGAAGAGGAGGCCACCTCCGAGGAACGTGACGGCGGAGGCCATGTTCAACGCCGTCATCAGGCCAATGTCGCCTGTGACGGGGTCCCCCATGACCGTGGCGAAGACATCGTTGACGTAGCCGGGCGTGCTGCGGGCAATGGTGGGCAGGACAACCGCTCCGATGACCTCGACGCTGATCATGATGAGGTAGCCGGCGCCGAACACGAGGTAGCCGATCAGCCCCAGCACGCCTGCCTGCGTGACCTGGCGCAGGTACATGCCGGTGATGCCGATGAGGGACAGCCCGGCCATGAGCACCTTCAGGCTTTGGCGGACCGTGTACTCGGTGGTGGTGGCGAACCCGGCATCCAGCTGGGGATGGTTGATCTGGACGCCGATGAACAGCAGGCCCGCTGCGGCCGCGGACAGCCCGGCCCAGCGGGTGAGTTTGGTGGTGGTGATGGACATGTCTGGCTCCCTGAGTCTGCTTCCGGCGGCGGGCGCTGCCGGATAACTCCAAGGTAAGGACGGGCGGGGTGAGCCGGCATCACCCGATGATGTGACTGACCGGGTGACTATGTGCGGGCCGTTCAGATCAGGCCGCGGCCGCGCGCACGGCTCACCGCGGCCCGGCGGCTGGTGACGCCAAGCTTGGTGAAGATGTGTTTGGTGTGCGTGCGCAGGGTGTTGTGCGAAATGAACAGTGCGCGGGCGATCTCCGGACCGCTCAGCTCACTGTCGAGGAGCCGCAACACCTGCAGTTCCCGCTCGCTCAGCGGGTCAACGTCCGACGGCGGCGGCCCGTCTGGGCGCGCGGGCTGGGGTTGTTGCGGGGCAGCCAGGGTGAGGAGACGTTGCGCCTGGGCGGCAGCACCGCCGTCGTTCGTTGCTGCCTCCGGCGCTGCACGCATGGCCTCGCGCAGCAGCCCGGTCATGGCCGGCCCTTCGTCCAGGAACAGCCGCACGTACTCCTCCGGTTCGGGCGAGCCGGCAAACGCAGAACCGAGCGCCTCGAGGGCCTGCCGGCGCTGGCCCAGCACGTCATGGACAAGGGCCTGCAGCATCCGGATCTCCACCACGCTGCCGGCACGGCCGGACCCGGTGGCGCCGGCGAGCAACCGGTCCAGCAGGTCCACGGCATCGGCGGCGGCGCCGGTATCCGGGTGGGCCCTGTGCTCTGCAAGCAGAAGCCGCACCAGCGTGAGGTGGTTGTACTCCTGCATGTAGTCGGCGCGGTCTGTGACGGCGATGCCTGCCCTGCGCGCCCAGCGGGCAGCCTCGGCCAGGTTGCCCTCGCGTGTCCAGACCCTGGCCTTGATCGCCGGAACGGGCCGCACCTCCGGGAAGAACCCCGGCCGGAAAAGCTCCTCCGCCTGGTCCAGGTAGCCGAGGGCGCGGTCCGGCTGGCCTTCATCCTGGGCCACCAGCGCGCCCGCAACGAACCACCGGTAGCGGCTTTCGGTCATGGGACCTTGGGAGACGAACGCGGAGGCCACCTCGAGATGCCGCTTGGCGCCGGTGAGGTCTCCGGCCTGCCTGCAGATCTCACTCAATGCCACGTGCAGCTCGGCGCTTGCCCGCAGCATGGAGTCACCGCGGGCCTCGGCCTGCTGCAGCGCGTTCTGGCACATCCGGCGCGCCTCAGCTGGCCGGCCTGCAGCCAGCCACATATCGGCGAGTATTACGGTGCTGCTCAGCTCGTCGAGCAGGTTCCCGGCCGCACGAAGGCTGGACACCGCCTGCGTGAAGGTGTCCAGGGCTTCGCGCACGTCGCCGTTCGCCCACGCGGCCAGCCCCAGGAAGGCCGCCGCCGCACCCCGCGCAAAGTGGTGATCCGGGCCGGCGAGGTCAAGCGCGCGCCGGGCGTGCGCCGACGTGCCGGCCACATCACCCCTGGCCTGGGCGAGGGAGGCGCGGTACATCGCGATGGTGGCAGGCAGCATCTGGAGCTCCTGGATCTCAGCGCCGCCCATCCCGGCAGAGTCCCGGTCAGCCGGGTCCCGGTCAGCAGAGTCCATCCCAGCAGGGTCCCTGCCAGCCGGCGGGCGCTGCGGGTCCGCTAAAGCCCGGTCGGCGTCGTCGAGCCGCTGCTCCACCCCGGCGAGATCGCCGGACACCATCAGCATCCCGCCGTAAAAGACGCTCAGCAGCGGGCTGCGCCGGATGGCGGCGTCCGGAAGTTCCTTCAGCCAGCCGTGCAGCACGGCGTCCTGGCGGCTGCGCCGGAGCATCGGGACGGCCAGTTCGGCCAGGTGCGCTGCGCGGTCAAAGTCCTGGCCGGCCAAGGCATGCCGGACGGCGTCCTCCAGGTGCCCACGGGACTCGTACCAGTGGCTGGCACGCTGGTGCAGCAGCGGAATCCGGGCGGGGTCCTCACTGAGGAGCCGGCCCCGCAGGACGTCGGCGAAGAGGTGGTGGTAGCGGTACCACTCCCGTTTGTCATCAAGGGGGACCACAAAGAGATTGGCGCGCTCCAGGGCCAGGAGCATGGCGCTGCCGTCGTCCCGGCCGGTCACGGCATCACAGAGCGGGCCGGTGAGACCCTCGAGGACCGCTGTATGGAACAGGAAATTCCGGACGCGGTCCGGCTGGTGTTCCAGCACTTCCTCCACCAGGTAGTCCACGATGTAGCGGTCATCCCCGGCGAAGCGTGCGATGAACGCGGCGGCGTCCTTGCGATCCTGGAGCGAGAGTGCGGCGAGCTGGAGCGCGGCAATCCAACCCTCCGTCCGCTGGTCCAACGTGCTCACCTGATCTTCCGCCAGGCCCAGCCCCGCCACGTCATTGAGGTAGGCCGCGGTCTCGGCCGGCGTAAACCGGAGGTCTGCGGCACGGATCTCCACCAGCTCTCCCCTGACCCGCCAGCGGGACAAGGGCAGGTCAGGGTCCGCGCGCGTACTCACCACCACATGGACCTGCGGCGGAAGGTGCTCCACGAAGTAGGCCATGCCGGCGCCCACCGCGTGGCTGTCCACCGTGTGGTAATCGTCCAGCACCAGCCACACGTCCCCGGGAACCGCCGCCAGGTCGTTCACGAGGGTGGTGAGCACCAGCTCAGTGGCCAGGGGCGAGGACCCGATGAGCTCCAGCGCCGTGGACCCGATCCCGGGCACCACGCTTTGCAGCGAGGTGATAATGCCACTCCAGAAGGAGGCGGGTTCGCCATCCGCCGGGTCCAGGGAAAGCCAGGCAACCAGGCGGTCCTGGCCCGCGGTTTCACCCAGCCAGTCAGCCAGGAGGGCCGTCTTTCCGAAACCGGCAGGGGCGGACAGAAGCGTCAACCCGGAGGCGGCGCCCAGCCGCAGTTTCTCCCGCAGCCGCGGGCGTGCCACAAAACCCCGCCGTGGCGCGGGGATGTACAGCTTAGTGGCCATCATTGAACGTTTCATCTGATCCGTTCCAGCCTAGGCGACGGCGGCACCCGCTCAAGTGCCGCCGTCGGTCGCCAGCTGGATCGCGGTTGCCGTCAACCTGGCAGTCGGCGCCGGCTGGACCCAGGCGGATCGAGGAGATCTTTCTCTACGAACAGTGAGTGCGGCAGGAGCCCTTAGGATGCCGGGGACTGCGCCTGGATGGCTGTAATGGCCACGGTGTTCACAATGTCCTCCACGGTGCACCCTCGGGAGAGGTCGTTGACCGGCTTCCGCAGCCCCTGCAGGACAGGCCCGACGGCGACTGCACCGGAGCTCTGCTGCACCGCCTTGTACGTGTTGTTGCCGGTGTTCAGGTCGGGGAAAATGAACACCGTCGCCTGCCCGGCCACGGACGAGCCCGGCATCTTCGACTCCGCGATGGAGGCATCCACGGCGGCGTCGTACTGGATGGGGCCTTCGACGGCGAGATCGGGGCGGCGGCTGCGGACCAGTTCGGTGGCCTGCCGGACCTCATCCACGGCCTCCCCCGCTCCCGAACCGCCGGTCGAATAGGACAGCATGGCCACCCGCGGCTCCACGCCGAACTGCTGGGCGGTTTCGGCGGAGGCGAGCGCGATGTCAGCAAGCTGCTCCACGTTGGGGTCAGGGTTCACCGCGCAGTCGCCATACACCAGCACCCGGTCCGGCATCAGCATCAGGAACACCGAGGAGACGATCTTCACGCCCTCGCGGGTCTTGACGAATTCCAGGGCGGGCCGGATGGTGTGGGCCGTGGTGTGCGCGGCGCCGGAGACCATGCCGTCCACCACGCCCAGCTGGACCATCATGGTGCCGAAGTAGCTGACATCCTGCATGATTTCCAGGGCTTTGGGCACGTCAACGCCCTTGTGCGCCCGCAGTTCCGCGTACTTTTCGGCGAACTTCTGCCGGAGCTCGGACGTGGAGGGGTCCACGATGTTGATCCCGGACAGGTCGATCCCCCGGGACGCGGCGAGCTCCCGGACGTCGGACTCGGGGCCCAGGACGGTGAGATCGCAAACGTCGCGGCGGTGCAGGATTTCGGCGGCGCGCAGGATCCGCGGGTCCGTGCCTTCGGGCAGCACCACGTGCCGGCGCTGGGAGCGGGCACGTTCAATGAGGTCGTGCAGGAACCGCAGCGGGGTCATGCGTTCGGGGCGCGGCAGGTGCAGCCGTTCCACCAGCTCGGCCTCGTCCACGCGCTTTGACCACAGGCCCAGCGCGGACGCCACCTTGCGGCGGTGCCCGGACCAGATTTCGCTGCGGACCTCGGAGACGCGCTTTGCAGTCGTGTACGTGTCGTCAGTGGTGGCAAAGACAGGGAACGGAGCCTGCGCCAGGAGCGGGTAGATGTTGGCATCAGGGGCCAGGCCACCGGTCAGGATCAGCCCCGAGGGCACCGGGAATTCGGGCGAGAACGATGACGCCAGGCAGGCCACCATCACGTCCGCCCGGTCGCCCGGAACGATCACCAGCGCGCCGTCATCCAGCACGTTCAGGAAGTGGCCCACATTCATGGCCGCCACCTTGATGTCCCGCACATCGCGCTCCATGTCCGCCCGGCCGGCCACCTGCCGCACCCCCAGGGCCGCGGCCACTTCACCCGTGGTGGGGCGGGCAATTTCCTCCAGCTCGGGCAGCACGTACACCGGCCGTTTGGAGGCACCCGGCTTGATCTCGGCGGCGATCGCTTCGAGGAGTTCGGGATCGGCGCGGTTCACCATGATGGCCAGGAGTGTGCACTTCTCCGCCACGAGTTCCTTGCGGGCAACCTCGACGGCGGCGGCCGTCTCCGCGACCGTCCGCCCCTTCGCGCCCACCACGGCAACCACGGGGGCAGCCAGGTTGTTGGCCAGCCGGGCGTTGAGGTCAAACTCGACTGCGGCGTCCTGGCCGGTAAGGTCCGTCCCCTCCACGATCACCACGTCGCAGTGCCGGGAAATCTCGGCGAAGATCTCCACGCACCTGGCATCAATGTCGGCCCGCTTGCCCTCGGCCAGCAGCGCCCGCACCTCGGCGAACGTCAACCCGCCGCGGCACCTCTCGTCGTCGAGCGCGAAGCGTGCTTTCATCAGCGCCACCATGGGGTCCTGGGCGGCATCGGGGCCGTGGACCACGGGCTTGAAGAAGCCGATCCGGTCAGCGTGCCGGTGGAGGGTGTCGGCGAGGCCCAGGGCAACGAGCGATTTACCCGAGCCCGGAGTGGTTGCGCTGACGTAAATGCCTTTGGCCATGGTCCGCCCTTTTGGTGTGCTGGTGCAGGTCCAACCATCCTTGCACCTTCCGCCGAATAGAGGCCCGCCCTTGACACATACCCGGCCGATGGGATTACCTAATGAACATTCGGTAAATAAAGCTGGAGGCAATGACGCATGGCTGAATCTGCACTGTCCGGGACCACCCACCCCATCCTGGAGAACGACTATGCCTCTGAATGGATGGGGATCGAGGTCCTCGCACTCACCGACGGGCACGCCACCATCCGCATGACCCTCAGGCAGGAAATGCTGAACGGCTTCGGCATGGCCCACGGCGGAATGATCTTCGCCTTCGCCGATACCGCCTTTGCCCTGGCCTGCAACCCGGTCAACCCCGGCCCCGGGGACGCCGGCAGCATCACCGTTGCCGCCGGCGTCGACATCAACTTCCTCAAGCCCGCCTTCCGCGGCCAGGTGGTCACCGCCGTCGCAGACCGCCGCTCCAGCGCCGGGCGCAGCGGCCTGTACGACATCCAAATTTTCGCCGCCGACGCCGATGCGCAGCTTCCGGGGGAACTCATCGCCGAGTTCCGCGGACGCAGCCGCACCATCCCCAAGAAGTAGGACAACCATGACCCTCCACGCCCCCGAATCCCCCACGCAGGGGACCGCCGCCGCCCAGGCAACCGACGCCGTCCTGGACTGCGAGGAAACCATGTCCCGCGGCGAAATCGAGGCCCTCCAGCTCACCCGGCTGCAGCATACGGTGGCCTACGCCTACGACCGCGTGCCGCTCTACAAGCGCAAGTTCGATGCCGCCGGCATCCACCCCAGTGACCTCCGCGAACTGAGCGACCTAGGCAACTTCCCGTTCACCACCAAGGACGATCTCCGCGAGGAATACCCGTTCGGCATGTTCGCCGTGCCGCAGCACGAAGTGGCCCGCATCCACGCCAGCTCCGGCACCACGGGCCGGCCCACCGTCGTCGGATACACCAAGCAGGACCTCGCCGACTGGGCCAAACTCGTGGCACGCTGCCTGCGCGCCTCCGGCGTCCGGCCCGGCATGAAGGTCCACAACGCCTACGGCTACGGGCTGTTCACCGGCGGCCTGGGGGCCCACGCAGGCGCCGAGGCACTCGGCTGCACCGTCATCCCCATCTCCGGCGGACAGACCGAACGCCAGATCCAGCTGATCCAGGACTTCGAGCCCGAGGTCATCCTCGCCACCCCGACATACCTGCTGACCATCGCCGATGCGATGGCGCACATGGGGATCGATCCGACGTCGACCTCCCTGAAGTATGCCGTCCTGGGCGCGGAGCCGTGGACCGAGGAGATGCGGCATGAGCTTGAGATGACCATGAACATCAAGGCGTGCGATATCTACGGGCTGTCCGAGGTCATGGGCCCGGGCGTCGCCGGCGAGGCCGTGGAGACCCAGGACGGCAGCCACATATGGGAGGACCACTTCCGCCCGGAAATCATCGACGCGTTTAACCCTGTAGTCGGCAAGGAAAACGTGCTCCGCGACGGCGAACACGGTGAACTCGTGTTCACTTCCCTGACCAAGGAAGCGCTGCCGATCATCCGCTACCGCACCAAGGACCTCACCCGTCTGCTCCCCGGCACGGCACGCCCCGCGCACCGCCGGATGGGCCGCATCACCGGCCGCAGCGACGACATGATCATCCTGCGCGGCGTGAACGTCTTCCCGTCGCAGATCGAGGAAATCGCCCTCCGCATCCCCGAGCTCAGCCCACACTTCCAGCTCGAGCTCACCCGCCCGGAAAACCAGCGGATGGACCAGATGACCGTGAAGATTGAACGCCGTGAGACTTGCACTTTCGAGCAGAGCACGACGGCGGCACGCACCTTGCAGGAGCAGATCAAGATCCACGTGGGTTCCTCGTGCCGCGTGGACGTGGTGGAGCCGGGCTCGCTCGAGCGGTCCAACGGCAAGCTGCGCCGGATCTACGACCTGCGGCCGAAGAGCTAACTCCCCCGGCGGTCAGCGACCAGGACCAGGTTGCCGACGACGCCCCCGCCCTCCAACAGGGCGTGGGCGCGTCCGGCCTCCAGCAGCGGGAACCGGGCGGCGATCACCGGGCTGATCCGGCGCGCTTCGAGCAGTCCGTAGAGTGTGGCCCACGCGTCCATCAGTGGACGGCGGTCAAGCCGCCAGGAGGTGGTCCCGTAGAGGCGGATCCTCTTTCCACGCGGGATCATTCGGTGCCCGGCAGCCCTGGCCAGCAGGCGCAGGGTGGCTGCCGGGCTCCCGGGATTGGCGTACGCCACCAGCACGCCGCCGGGCCGCAGCACAGCCAGGCCACGGTCCACCCACCCGGGGCCGCCCACGCCGTCGAGCACGGCATCCACCCCGCCGGGTTCCAGACGGCGCACCTTTTCGACGAGGTCCTCGTCCAGCGCATCGAGGGCAACCACCCCGTGGGCCCGCAGCCAGGGGTGCTTCGCGGCGGTGTCCACACCGTAGATGCGCAGGTCCAGCAGCCGCCCGAGCTGCACGATGGCCGTGCCGATTCCACCCGCTGCTCCGGTGACGAGGACGGCCTGACCCCGCCGGATCCGGGCAACCCGGGAAAGTGCCTGGTGGGCCACGAGGTAATTCAGCGCCACGGCCACCACCTCGCCAGCATCAAGGCTGGGCGGGATCCGCATTATGGGGTGCGTGCTGACAAAGACATACTCGGCATAGCCGCCCTTTTCCATCATGGCCACCACCCGGTCCCCGGCGGCGAAGGCTGTGACGCCCGGGCCGATGGCGTCCGCCACTCCGACAACTGCGTAGCCGGGCACGAACGGGAACTTCGGTGGATACGTCGACAAGCCCTCACGCGCCTGCACATCAACCGCGCTCACACTGCAGGCATCCACCCGGATCCTGACCTCACCCCGGACGGGCGCCCGCAGCGTCTGGCGGACAACTTCCAGCACTTCCGGTCCGCCTTGGCGGGTGGCTTGGACCGTGCGGTACTCGCCGGGCACCTGATGCTGGTTCGGGCCGATTGCGACGGCGGTGGCGGGCTCCGGTGAGCGGCTTTTCACCGCCGAGCGGCGTCCCCGTGCCAATCCGCCCAGCTGCAGGTCACGGGTGCGGTTCCACACCGTCTGTTTGTCCACTGCAGGCATCCTTCCTCGGGCCGCTGCCCGGTGGGCTGCAGGTCGCGCGCCGATGCTTCGCCTTACCCACCAGCGTGATCCTCAAGGGCAAAGGCACCACAGTGCCGAAGGTCCCCGCCATGAACGGGCACGGAGACAGGCGTTCGTGCCGCTGCAGGAATTACCGAACGTTCATGAGAAAATAGCCGGTATGCCCCCTACAGCAGCCACCAGCAAGCGCGGCCGTCCCGGTTATGACCAGCAGTCGGTGCTGCTGATCGCCGTCGACGTCTTCAACAGGCACGGCTACGACGCCACGTCCATGGGCATTCTGGCCGAAAACCTGGGCATCTCAAAGTCCGCGATCTACCACCACGTTCCGTCCAAAGGCGATCTCCTGAAGCTCGCCCTGGATCATGCCTTGGGCGGGCTCGAAACAATCCTTGACCAGCCCGAGGCCCAGAGCGGTCCCGCGGATGCACGGCTGGAGTTCGTGCTGCGGCAGACTGTGGCTGTGCTGGTGGAGCGGCTGCCCTTTGTCACATTGCTCCTGCGCCTGCGGGGCAACACCGAGATTGAACGGGATGCCCTGGAACGGCGCCGCACCTTCGACCATAAGGTGGCTGGGCTTATTTCGGCGGCCCGCGAGGACGGCTCGCTGCGCCAGGACATTGACCCGCGCACCGTCACGCGGCTCCTGTTCGGCACCATCAACTCCATCGTGGAATGGTACAAACCAGGCGGTCCGCTTTCCCCCGAAAAACTGGCCGACGACGTCATCACCATCGCGTTCGACGGGCTCCACGCGAAGCCCTAAGGTTTGGCCCGGACAGTAGCGGGCGCATGTCGCCCCCCGCTACGGTTGAAGGAAGAGCCAGCGTCCGCAAGGAGGTTGTCAATGAAGCCGCAAGCCGCACCTTCGACGCACCGCACCATCCGCCGTCGGGCGTTGATCACTGCGGTGAGTTCTGCCCTGGCTCTGTCCGCCTGCACGGGCCTGCCGGCACCGGCGCCGCCGTCGACGTCGGATCCTACCGGTTCGTCCACCGCCTCGCAGGCGCCCACCCCCTCCATGGCCCCGCCCACCGCCTCGGACGCGAGCACGCCGATCACGAAAATTGTCGAAAACCTTTCCCCCTCGGTGGTGACCATCTTTCCCGCCGGCGGCGGCCTCGGCAGCGGCGTGGTGTACGCCGAGGACGGGCTGATCCTGACCAATGAGCACGTAGTGCGGGGCAGCACCGACGTGGAGGTCGGTTTCGCGGACGGCCAGCGAGTGAAAGGCACGGTAAGGGCCACCGATGCTGTCACTGACCTGGCCCTGGTCCAGGCGGACCGCCGCGGCCTGCCCAAACCCGCCTACCAGGCCACCCTGCCCAAAGTGGGTGAATGGGTGGTTGTCCTGGGCTCGCCGCTCGGCTTCGAAAACACGGCCACCGCGGGAATCATCTCCGGCCTGCACCGGTCCATTCCCGGCTCGGCCCGGAACAGCCTGTCCCTGGTGGACCTGATCCAGACCGATGCCCCCATCAGCCCCGGCAATTCAGGCGGTGCCGTGATCAACATGCGCGGCGAAATAGTGGGCATCAGCGAGGCGTACATCCCGCCCTCGGAAGGCGCTGTGGCTTTGGGCTTCGCCATCCCCGCCGCCACTGCCGTGGAAGTGGCCAACGAACTGCTCGCCGACGGCACCGCGGAGCACGCCTACCTGGGACTCACCCCCGGCGAACTGACCCGGCAGATCGCCGAGCAACTGGGAATCGACGCCCGCACCGGCGTCGTGGTCCTCGCCGTTGACGAGGACGGCCCCGCCGGCAAGGCAGGAATCCGTCCCGGCGACGTCCTGGAGTCCATAGAAGGCGTGGAACTCACCGCGCCCGAGAAGCTGCTGGCCGAGCTCAGGAACCGCAACCCTGGCGACACCGTTGGCTTCACCGTGAACCGGGAAGGCCAGGCTCTGGACCTCAAGGCCAACCTCACCGAACGGCCGGCAGGCCCCTGATCCTGAGCGTCAGAGCTGATACTCGACCTGGCTGCCGCCGAGGGTTTCATGGACGCACAGAATGTTGTGTTCGGTGTCCATGAACCAGGCGCACTTCTCAGAGTCCGTGGTACAGATGTGGTTTTCGGTTTTCAGGTTCGGCAGGTCATAGTCCTGGAACCGGACGCCTTTGGACTCCATGTCCTGGACGATCCGCTCGATGTCCCGCACCTCGAAGCTGAGGGCGGTGTGCTCGGAATGCTTTCCGTCCGAGACCGGCATCAGCTGCAGCATCGGGCCGCCTTCGGTGCCGAGTAATTCGCTTCCATCGTCCGTCATTCCGCGGTGCGGGAGGCCCAGTTTTTCGGTGTAGAAACTGCGGGCGCGCGCTGCATCATCGACAGGCAGGATGGTTGTGGCAGTGGTCAGGGCTAGGTTCATTTCGCCACCTCCTACGGGGGAAATTTTACGCCTGGGCGGCCCGGAAAGATCCGCCCCGCACCCCCAAACGCTCTCCCACTTAATGCGGCCAAAACGCTAACGCTCTATCACCGGGTGATAGAGCGTTAGCGGAAAACGCGCATTAAATGAGAGAGCGTCGGGTGGGTGGGTGAGAGAGCGTCGGGTGGGTGGGCCGGGGTGGGTGGGGTGGCTACTTTGCTACGAGGGTGAGGACGTCGTAGGTGGCCACGATGTCGTCGTTCTGGTTGGTCAGGACCGCGTCCCAGGCCACCTCGCCGTATTCGTCGGTCTCGCGCGGGGTGATCCGCTTGGCCGTCAGGGTGACCCGGATGGAATCCCCCGATGCCACCGGGGTGACAAAGCGAAGACCCTCCAGGCCCGAGTTGGCCAGGACCGGGCCCGGCGCCGGTTCCACGAACAGTCCGGCGCCCCACGCCAGCAGGAGGTAGCCGTGCGCCACGATGCCCGGGAAGAACGGGTTGGCTTCCGCGGCTTCCTGGTTGGTGTGGGCATAGAAGGTGTCCCCGGTGGAGTTGGCGAAGGCCGTGATGTCCTCGAGGGTCACCTGGCGCAGGTCGGAGCGGACGGCGTCGCCGATGCGCAGTGTTCCCAGCGGCTTCTGGAACGGGTGTGTCCCCTCCGTCTCCACGGTGAAGTTCCGGTCAGCCCCGGTGTGCCACACGCCGGTCACAGCCGTCAGCATGTTGGGCGAGCCCTGGATGGCGGTGCGCTGCATGTGGTGCATCACCGAGCGGATGCCGCCCAGTTCCTCGCCGCCGCCGGCCCGGCCCGGACCGCCATGGACCAGGTGCGGCACAGGCGAACCGTGCCCGGTGGACGAACGCGCGTCCTCGCGGTTGAGCATCAGGACACGGCCGTGGTGGGCGGCAATCCCGGTGACGAGTTCACGCGCTACGGCGGGATCGTTGGTGCACACCGATGCCACGAGGGAGCCGCCGCCGCGGGCGGCGAGGCGGACGGCGTCAGGGAGGTCCTTGTAGCCGATCACGGACGCCACCGGCCCGAACGCCTCCAGCGAGTGGATCGCCTCAGCCTCGGGATCATCCCAGCTCAGCACCACCGGCGACATAAACGCGCCCGCGTCCACCACTCCTGTCGCACCTCCCAAAGACGTGACCGACGGCGAATCGAGCGTTCCGTACGCCAGCTCACCGCCGGCGTCGAGCATTGACTGCACGGCGGCGCGGACGTCAGCGAGCTGCTCCACGGAAGCCAGCGCGCCCATGGTGACGCCTTCCGCGCGGGGGTCGCCGAGGACGATACGCTCCTCCACGCGCTTACCGACGGCGGAAATCACCGCTGACACCAGCGCCTCGGGCACAATGGCGCGGCGGATGGACGTGCACTTCTGGCCCGCCTTGGCGGTCATCTCGGTGACCACGGATTTGATGAAGGCATCGAACTCCGGTGTGCCCTCCAGGGCGTCCGGGCCGAGGATCGCGGCATTGAGGGAGTCCGTCTCCGAGGTGAAGCGGACGCCGCCCTGCACCACGTTGGGGTGCGATTTCAAGGACAGGGCAGTGGACGCGGAGCCGGTGAAAGCCACGAGGTCGCGGTAATCGAGGACGTCGAGGAGCCCGCGGACGGAACCGGAAATCAGCTGCAGCGAGCCCTTGGGCAGGATGTTGGATTCGATGATGGCCTTGACCACGGCGGCGGCCACGTACCCGGTGGGGGTGGCGGGCTTGACGATGGTGGGTACGCCGGCGATGAAGGCGGGCGCGAGCTTTTCGAGCATGCCCCACACCGGGAAGTTGAAGGCGTTGATCTGCACAGCGACGCCCGGGATGCGCGTGTAGATGTGTTCGCCGGCGAACGATCCGTCCTTGGACAGCACCTCCATGGGCCCGTCAACCACCACCTGGGAGTTGGGCAGCTCGCGCCGGCCCTTGGAGCCGAAGGTGAACAGGACGCCGATTCCGCCGTCGATGTCGATCATGGAATCGATCTTGGTGGCACCGGTCTGCGCCGAGAACGTGTAGAAGTGCTCGCGCCGGGCATTCAGGTACTGCGCGAGTTCCTTGAGCTTGAGCGCGCGCTGGTGGAAGGTCAGCTTGCCCAGTTCCTCCTGACCAACTGTGCGGCCGTAATCAACGACGGCGCCCAGATCCAGTCCGCTGGTGCTCACCTTGGCAAGGATTTCGCCCGTGCTCGCATCACGCACGGGGACAGCGTCAGTGGCCGCAGCGGCGTCGGGAGTCCACCAGGAGTCCTGCACAAAACTGGGAACGGTCTCGACGGTCTCGAGTGTGGCTTCGGCTGTTGCAGTGGTGGTCATCGTTGACGGGTCCTTCCAACGCGGGGCAAACACACACGGCCAGCGCTTTACTGACCGTTCGTTCGGTAACATGTCTACAGTACATGACTGCGCCGGGCTGCACACTGGAAGTTAGGCTTTGCGGGCACCCCCCATCAATCCCCTGAGGAGACTTCATGACCAAGGAATCACCGGACAGATCCTCCTCCGCGGACCTGTGGAAGATCACCCTGGGTGAACTCGACGAGAAGATGGGCGTGAAAATCGTCGAGGAATCCGTGGAACGCGTGGTGGCCACCATGCCTGTGGAGGGCAACCGGCAATCGTTCGGGCTGCTGCACGGGGGCGCATCGCTGGCCGTGGGCGAGGCAGTTGGCTCCTGGGCTGCGGTCATCCACGCCAGCACCCTGGGCAAAACCGCGGTGGGCGTGGACGTCTCCGCCACCCACCACCGCTCCGCCCGCGACGGCCAGATCACCATCACCGCCACACCGATCCACCTCGGCGGCACGCTGACCACGCACGAGGTCCTGATCACCAACGATTCGGGCCAGCGCCTGTGCACCATGCGCATCACCAACCTGCTGATGAAGCGGAAGTAGCGCCTCCGTTGCTCTATCAGACTTGGTTCTCAAACGGATTGCAAAGCGCCCGCAAGTGATAGATCAACGGTGGTTTTGCGCTGCCCGTTTCCGCTTTCGGGCCAGCGCCAGGAGTACGCCGCCGGCGACCAGTGCCAGGGCGGCAAGTCCGGCGGCCAGCAGTAGCCCGGAGGCCCCGGTCCGGGCAAGGTTATCAAGCTGAGGACGGACGACGACGGCGGCGTCACCCGCCGGGGACAACGCACCGAGGGATGCCGGAACGGCAGCCGGGGTTGGGGTTGGAACTGGGGCCGCGGCGGGCACCGGGACGCCGATGCTGAAAGACGCGGCGGCCGGCGCAGAAGCGACACCATCAACGGCTTGCATAACGGAGACAGTGTGGGTGCCCAGGCCCAGTTCGTCCGGGAACGGCACGCTCCAGCTACCGTCCCCCAGAACTCCCGCAGTGGCCACACGAAGTCCGTCGATGACAACCGCCACCTCAGCGCCGCCTGCCCCGCTCCCGGTGATGGTTTCCGGGAGTTCATCCTGCCTAAAGTGCTGCCCGTCGGCGATGATGGCAAAGACGGGGGCCGGTGGGATCACGATAAATGTAGCGGAGGCCACGGGGCTGTCAGCCAGGCCCGTGGACGACAGCACGGCGGACGTTCCGACGCTGCCGTAAGCCGCCGGACCGGTCAGGGAAACCGACCACTGCCCGTCCAGCCCGACCGTTCCTGATCCTGCCACCTCGCCCGACAGCATCACCGTGGCCCCGGGGGCACCGCTGCCCTCAAGGCTCCTGAGTTCCGTTAGGGGGTGAGTGGCCGGCGTCGTGATGGCGGGGGCCGCCAGCGGCGAAGGCGCCACGATTGCGGTCAGTGAGACTGCACCGGAGCGGCTGAATCCGTTGACCGCTTCAGCTGTGAACGTCAGGGGACCAGCCGGCAGCGGAGCCATGAAGGACCATTCGCCGGCGCCGTTCACCGGGACCTCCAGTGGTTGATGGCCGGCAACCGTGATGCGGACCTTTGAATTAGCCGCTATTGCAGTGGCAGGGGCGGCGGGAACACGTCCGGTGATGCTCGTGCCCGCGGCGAACGTGGAATCTGCCGGCCCGACGAGTTCCGGCTTGTTGAGGAAAAGTTCCAGTTGGTAGCCAGGCAACACCTTCAGGGCGTCTTCCAGCGTGGCGGCCACGGCGAAGTTCTCTACGACGTTGCCGTTCCCATCCGGAGTTTCACCGGCCGTGTGGGTGCCCACCGCGTAGTTTCCACTAAGCCATGGCCCGCCGGAATCGCCGCCGCTCGACTGGACATCGAAGGAGAGGAAGCCGTTGAACGCGCGCAGGTCGCCTGGATCGGTGGCGTGGCCGGCGCCTCCCGCAACGAAGATCCCCACCTCGGCGATGTGACCGCAGGACCAGCCCGAGGAGCGGCCGGAGCGGCAGACCGGCATACCCACGACCGGGGCGGAGGTTCCGATGATTTTGACGTCCGGCGCCGTGGGTGCACCCCAGGTGCTGGCGGCCGGCAACGGGTCCAGGTCTTCACGCAGGTCCCCGATAACGGCAATGTCCGTCCCCACGTTTCCGGGGTCCTCAAGGTTGCCGGGGCGCAGGACCGGCGAGTTACCCGGCCCTCCAAACTGGCTGAAACCAAACTGTCCGAGCAGGCCCGCCGGCGTCCCCTGGAATTCCAGGATGGCGGCCCCGGCGGCGCCGTCGTTGGCGCAATGGCCCGCTGTGAGGACTGCGGTCAGGCCGGAAGGGTCAAAGGCGGAGAACCCGGTGGAACAGACCCAGTTATCCGCGCGGTATCCCAAGCCTCCCGGAAGGTCCGCCTCGGGCGCAAGGCCAGCGCCGTCGTCGAGCGACACGTTGGCATACTTGGCGACGAATTCCGAGGCTGAGATCTTGGCGTTGTCCGTGGCGCCAGCGGTCCCGGTAGAGGTGCCTGTGGCGGCTTCCGGCGCGAACTCAGGAGAATTGACTCCGCCGGAACGGATGACGAACTTACCGCCCGACGTGACCACCGCCTGCAGTCCCTCCGGTCCTACCTCGCGGAGGTAGTCCTGGAAGAGCTGCTCTGTGGTGAACGCCAACTTCACGCCGCCGGAGCCCTGCTCCGGTGCCCCGGGGAGCGCGCTCGTGGCGGGGGCGGCGGGCGGTTGTTCCGGCCCGGCGGCCGGGGGCACCGCTGGTTCGATTTCCAGGCCCGGGATGGCGCCTGCAAGTTTAGCTGCGGCCGCACCCAGCTCCGGTCCGGAGCCGGTCACAATTATCTTTGCGTCCTGCAGCCTGACGCCGAGGTATCCGGGAACTCCGCGGAGCGCTGCCACCGTTTCGGCTGCTCGCTTGCCCAGCTCCCCGGCGGCCTTGAACTTCTCAGGGGTCATGCCCAGATCCCGCAGGACAGCTTCGTCAAGGCCCGCCGCGCTGGGGCCGACTTCGGAGTCTTCCGCTTTAGATCCGTCCCCTCTGCCAGGCCCTGCAGCGCTGGCGCCTGAACCGGCCGACGTCGTGCTTTCCGTTTCCTCTGACTCGGAGGCAACCGCAAAGGCCGGGACCGCGCCAAAACCCAGTGCAAAGGCCATGCCGGCGGCAGCTGCCGCTCCAAGAATGCGTTTCACGTCGGTTGCCGTCCCCTTAGTCCTACTCATCTACATCGCTCCGCCGTGCCACATAAGCGGCCACCACCGCGGCCACACACAATACTGCGCCGCCCACCATCAGGAAGATCTGGCCGGGGAGCCACTCGCCGGGAACGGTGCCGTCGCCCAGGCCGAAGTTCTCCTCCGAGCTCCCGAGATTTGAGTCCAAAACCGCCCACAACGGCCCGGCCACCAGCATCAACACTCCGGCCACTGCGAGTCCAGCGGCGGCATACTTCAGCGGGCTCACAGGCTTCACGGGGCTCACAGGCTGACCCGGCTGCCGAGCAGGGCCTGGACAGCCGCGAGGTCCGCCTGCGACAGGCCGTTCTGCAGCAGGAACGAGCGCGTATTTAGTTCCCGGGCGAACTGCACCACCGTCCGGCCGCGTTCTTCCAGCAGGGGGTCAAGTTCGTCGTTTTCCATGTAGCGCTCGCGCGCGTGCGGCGGGCCGTGTGTCCGGTAACGTTCGTTGATGCCGCGGGCAGCTTTGGCGTAGCCGATGGCGATCTGCTCGTCGGAGTCGCCGGCAAGGTCCTGCAGCATGGCCGCCACCATCCCGCTGCGGTCCCGGCCCGCTGCGCAATGAATGACCACCGCGCCTGGGGCCGACGCAACCACGCGGAAAATCTCCACGAATTTTTCCGGGAAGAGACGGACGTTGTGCAGGTAGTGGGCGGGATCGTTGAGGTAAGGCCCGCACACGGCGGTGAGCCGGTGATCGTCCGGGACTTCGGTGGGGGCGGAGACAATGTTGACGCCGGACCAGGCCGATTCAGCCACGGCGGGATCGGTGTCCCGGCGCTGCGCCTCATGGGAGTTACGGAGGTCCACCACGGTGCGGACGCCGTCGTCGTACGCGTTCCGCCAGCCTGATTCGGTGAGCCATTCGCGGCGGCCCATCCGGAAGACGCCCCCTGCGACGTGCCACGCATTCACGGCACCGTCCCAGCCCATGGCTCCCCCAGCTTTCTCCATCCGCAAAGCTAACCACACAGCCGCTGCCGCCTGCACGCCCGGGGGTAGGTACACGGGCAAGTAGCGGCGCAGAAAAACACGTACTCGGTTCCCGTGACCGGCCCCTACTCAGGGCGTAACGTGACACTACTTGCCTGTGTCACTTTGTTTGTTTGATCAGAAAAAGGGGAATTTCGATGGCAGCTTCAGCAGTACGACGGCGGCGCTCGGCCTTTGCGGCCGGTGTCGCCACTCTTGCAATGACCTTGAGTCTCTCGGCAGCACCCGCGCAGGCGGCGCCGTTCAACGAATATGTAGCTTTGGGCGACTCTTACGCCGCCGGAGTGGGGGCCGGGGAGTATGTGGACGTCGCTTGTGGCCGCAGCGCGAACGCCTATTCTGAACTCGCAGATGCGCTCAAGACCGTAAGAGACGTCACGAATGTGGCGTGCGGCGGTAGGACGACCCAAGGCGTGGTGAGCGAGCAGCTCGGAGTGCTGGACAGGCAGACTGATCTCGTCACCATCACTGCCGGCGGCAACAACCTGGACTTCGGCACGCTTGCTGCCGCTTGCGCGTCGGCTCTGTTCGGCGCACCTCCCAGCCCTGAGTGCAACGCCGCCGCGGGCGCCGCTATTGCAAAAGCCGAAAGCGGACAACTGGCCGGTGAGGTAGGCAGCATGATCCAAAGCGTCCACGAAGCTGCACCCAACGCAAGAATCGTCGTAACCGGATACCCCTACATCCTGGATCCTCTTCCGGCCGACCAGACCAATCCGATGTCCTTCAACTATGTGGCCACTCGACTGATTGACGGCTTGAATGGATCCATTGAGGCAGCCGCAGCAGCAGCGCCCAAGAGGGTTGACGTGGAATTCGTCGGAGTTACGGAGGCCTTTGCCGGCCACGGCGTATTGACCCCTGACTCGTGGATCAATCTGAACATTGAAGACCCACGCAGTTTCTTGCACCCGAATGCTGCGGGCTACCAGGCGTACTTCGCCGCCCTGAGCGCCGCTGGAGCCTTTAAGCCCTAGCGCCGCTTGGCCAGCCTGAACTGCAGCCCCGCGCGGACCATGGGCCATTCGTGCTCCAGGATTGAGAACACCACGTAATCCCGGAGCACGCCGTCCTTGGTCCGCGAGTGGCTGCGGAGCACACCGTCCTGTTTGGCGCCCAGCCTGGCAATGGCTTCCCGCGACTGGTGGTTGAGCCAGTGGGTCCGGAACTCGACGGCGGGGCATCCGAGGTTTTCGAAGGCATGGCCCAAAAGCAGCAGCTTGGAATCCGGGTTGGTGCCGGTGCCTTGCGAAGAAGCCGCATTCCACGTGTAACCGATCTCCACGCGGGGTGTGGCGGCGTCGATATTGCAGTAAGAGGTCATCCCAATAATCGGGCCCGGTCCGCCCGTAGCGGGGTCGATGAGGCGCGTGGTGAACGGCACCATGGACCCCGCCTCCTGCATGGCCAGCCGGCGGTCGATCTCCGCAGCCATCTCCTCCGGCGCGGGGACAGAGGTGTACCAGAGCTTCCAGAGTTCGCCGTCCCGGGCTGCGGCCACCAGGCCGTCATGGTGTTCCGAGCGCAAGGGCTCCAGGATGACGTGCTTGCCGGTCAGCGTGAGGGGTTCAATAAAAGTCACTGCACCAGCGTAGGCTCAACCTGTGCCGCCGGATACGCTGGGGGCAGCACCAACCGGCGAGCAAGGGAGTTGACGTGTCAGGTTCCAATCCGGACCCGCAGGATGACAAGATCACCGGCCTGGAACCGGGCGGCGGAGTGCCGCCGGGCGAAACTCCGCCGGGCGAAGGTTCCGTTGCAGGCACCCAGGAGCCCCGGCAGCGCGGCTCAGGAAAGGGTCAGCAGGTCTTCTGGCTCGGTGCGATCGGTGCCGGCGTCCTGCTGTTCCTGCTCTTCTTCATCGGCTACATCGTCGGATTCTTCGACTAAGACTTACCCGTCCAGTCGAAAAACCCCTTACCCGTTTTGCGGCCCAGTTCGCCGCGGGCAACCTTGTCCTTCAGAATCTGCGGCGGGGCGAAGCGCTCTCCCAGCGTCGACTGCAGGTACTCCGCAATGCCCAGCCGCACATCCAGGCCCACAATGTCAGTGGTGCGCAGCGGTCCGGTGGGATGCTTGTAGCCCAGGACCATGGCGTTGTCGATGTCCTCGGCGGACGCCACTCCCTCCTCCACCATCCGCATTGCCTCCAGGGCAATTGCCACGCCCAGCCTCGAGGAGGCAAAGCCCGGGGCATCGTTGACGACGACGGCGGTCTTGCCGAGTGCCTCCACCCACCTTTTGGCGGCGGCGGCGAGGGTAGGGGACGTCCGCTCCCCCAGCACCACTTCGATCAGCGTTGATGCGGGCACCGGGTTGAAGAAGTGCAGCCCCAGAAAGTTCTGCGGGCGCTTAAGTTCTTGGGCCAGGCCATCAACCGACAGGGAAGAGGTGTTGGAAGCGAGATACGCATCCGCCGCCAGCCGGTCCTCGATGCCGCGCAGGGAGGCCACCTTCAGGTCCCAGTCCTCCGGAACGGCCTCCACCACCAATTGCCGGTCCGCGAAGTCGTCGTAGTCCACGGTGACGGCAAGCCGCGACACCATTTCATCCAGGTTGCCGTCAGTTGCGCCCATCTCGATGCTCTTGGCTGCGGCAGACTCCACCCGCTCCCGGGCGGCCTCGGCCGATTCCTCATCGCGTTCCACCACCAGGACGTTTGAGCCTTTGAGCAGGAAAGCGTGGGCAATCCCTGCGCCCATGCGGCCGCCACCCAGGACTCCTACAGTGGCGGGAAGGTTCTCCGGGAGTCTTGAATTGCTCATGTTTGGTTCGCCTGTTCTACTTCAGGGGCGCTCTTGGCCGCTTTCTTGGCTGCGTTCTTGTCGAGGAACGCCTGCATCCTGTCGAACTTGGCCTGGGATTCGAAAAGGATTCCCTGTGCCAGCTGGTCGATCAGCGGGTGCGCTTCAGCCGGGGCGTGGAACACCGACTTGGTGATCCTCACGGCCAGTGGGTCCTGACGGCCGATCCTGTCGGCCAGATCGTGCGCGGCGTCCATCAGTGCCGGTGCCTCGTGGATTTCGGTGATGAGGTTGACAGCCAAAGCCTCGTCGGCCTTGAGCACGCGGCCCGCCAGGAGGATCTGTTTGGCCACCGGCTCGCCCACCAGTTCCTTGAGCCGCCAGCTCGCGCCGGCCGCAGCCAGGATCCCCAGCCCGGTCTCAGGGTTGCCGATCCTGACACCGGGCGTGCCGATACGGAAATCTGCGGCGTAGGCGAGTTCGGCGCCGCCGCCCAGGCAGTACCCGTCAAGGGCTGCAATCACGGGCATGGGCAGCTTGGCGATCCGGACGAAGATGGTGGAGTTGATGCCCTGCAGCGCATCGTCCCGGCGCCGTTCCCGCAGTTGGGCGATGTCCGCGCCGGAGGCAAACACTCCGTCCGTGCCCGCGATGATCAGGACCTTGGGGTGCTGTTCCAGCTCGGCACAGACCTGGTGGAGTTCATCCACCATGCGTTGGTCGATGGCGTTCCTGACGTCGGGGCGGTTGAGGAGGACCACCACGCGGTCGGCCCGCTCCTCAACCAGCAAGGTGGTGAAGTCGAGGGTACCGAGGTGTCCGGTGTTGCTCTCCGGGGCGGCGGGCATCAGACGCGCTCCAGCAGCATCGCGGTGCCCTGGCCGACGCCGATGCACATGGTGGCCAGCCCGATTTTCGCGTCCTCGCGTTCCATCCGGCCCAGCAGGGTGATGGCGATCCGTGAGCCGCTGGAACCGAGCGGATGGCCCAGGCTGATGGCGCCGCCGTCGTTGTTCACAATCTCCGGGTCCAGGCCCAGCCTGCGCATGCTGGCGAGCGACTGCGTGGCGAATGCTTCGTTAAGTTCGACGGCGCCGAGGTCACCGACGCTCAGTCCGCTCCGTTTGAGGACCTTCTGGGTGGCCGGGACCGGGCCGATGCCCATGATCTCCGGTTCGCAGCCGGCTGAGGCGCCGTCGATGATGCGGGCACGCGCGGTCAGGCCAAGCCGCTCGATGGCGGCCTCGGACGCGACGATGATGGCCGACGCGCCGTCGTTCAACGTGGAGGAGTTGCCGGCGGTCACCACGGAGCCGCCGGGCACTACCGGACGGAGCCCCGCGAGGACGTCCAGGGTGGTTCCGGCGCGGGGGCCTTCATCGGTGTCCACCACGGTTTCAGCCTTGCGGGTCCTGACCGTGACAGGGACGATTTCGTCAGCGAACCGGCCGGCGGCGATAGCGGCAAGGGAACGCTCATGGGAGCGGACGGCGAACGCGTCGGCGTCCTCACGGGTAATGCTGTCCACCCGGGCGACTTCCTCGGCCGTTTCCGGCATGGAGTAGGTCATCTTGCCGTCGCGGGCCAGACCGCCCTTCTGGAACAGCGGATTGACGAAGCGCCAGCCGATAGAGGTGTCGAAGATCTGGCCGGGCTTCGCGAACGCCGTGGCGGGCTTTTCCTGGACCCAGGGTGCCCGGCTCATCGATTCCACGCCGCCGGCAATGACGATGTCCGCGGCGCCGGCCTTGATCATCTGGCTGGCCTGGATGATGGCGCTGAGTCCGGACGCGCACAGCCTGTTAACGGTGATGCCGGGGATGTGGAGGGGAAGTCCGGCCAGGAGGGTGGCCATGCGCGCAACGTTGCGGTTTTCCTCACCGGCGCCGTTGGCGTTGCCCAGGATGACTTCATCGATGCTCTCCGGATCGAGCCCCGCGCGGCTCACGGCCTCGCGGATGACCAGCGCGGCCAGGTCATCAGGACGGACGGACGAGAGCGCCCCGCCGTACCTGCCCACAGGAGTGCGGACACCACCAACAAGAAAAGCCTCGACCATGAGAACATCCTTTACGCCAGAGAGTTATTTACCGACCGTTCGTTCTGTAAAGACTACACTGCCGCGTCAGTTTGTTGCAGCGTCAGTGAGGCGGGTACACGCAGTTCAGTATTCTCCCAAACGGCGGGGCTTTACCTATGGGTGATGTCCGGCTGCCGCGCTAGGCTAAGCGCATGGCAGCCAGCGACGGGCCGGTGAGTAGACGTACATTCATTGCAGTCACGCTCGGCGCTGCCGCCGTTGGTCTTGGTGCTGTTGCCGTTGGCACAGGTATGGGAAGCAACCTGCTCGGTGGTGGGGAAACCGAAGAACCCCCGCCGGGTGGCGCCGGGACTTCAGCGCCGGCCACGCAAGCGCCCGCAGCGCCCAGCTGGACCTCGGATGCCCGGGTAGCCGGGTTCGAGACCTTTGGGGGTGATCCGGCCGTCGATGAGCGCCTCGATGCGCTCGCGGCCTCGCATGTGAGCGTGGTGGTGATCGATTCCGACCTCTCCTTCTACCTGACCGATTCGCTGTTCGAGGAGAACGCAGCCTACATCGACACAGTGGCGGAGAAATGCCACCAGCGCGGCATGAAGATGGTGGCCTACTATCCAATGCTCGAGGTGCTCACGGAGGACGCACCGAACCAGGAACACACCATGTGGAAGGATCACCCGGACTGGGTGCAGCGCAGCATTGACGGGAACCCCAACCAGTTCGTGGGCGGCGAAGGCCGGGTGTTCTGGGTACCGCCGGGGACCGAGAGCGCCTGGCTCTGCCCCACCACCGCGTACCGCGAATATTTCATCAACCGGGTGAAGCGGCTCGCGCAGACTGCGCTTGACGGCTTGTGGGGTGACGTCCCGCTGCTCTCGGACATCGCCGGAGTGTGGCCCTGCACCAACGACACGTGCGCCGCGAAGTTCCTCGCCGAGACCGGACTCGCACAGCCCACCGGTGTGGATTGGAACAGTCCGGTGTTCCGCCGGTGGGTGGCGTGGCGCCATGGCGTCATCCACGAATTCGAGCAGGCGGTGCTCGCCGGGGCGCGTATGGTCCGGCCGGACTTCCAGCTCATCATCGAGACCGTCACGATGGACTACAGCAGCTGCACGGCACAGGGCCTCGACGGCGCCAGCCGCGACGACGGCGACATCCTCCGGGTTTGGGAAGTGGACTGCTCCAGCGACGAGACCGGCATGCGCGAGGCGCCGGCCGACGATTGGATCTCGATGGCGATCATGATGCGCCATGGCCGGGGTTGTGCGGGCAGCAACCCCAGTTGGGCGATCTCCTACGGCAAGCAGACCGACGACGCCGAGCGGGTCATGGCCCTCGCGATCACCGGCGGAGTACGGCCGTACGAGAGCCAGATTCCGGTCCTCAACCACACGGTGGGCGACGCTTGGCGCGGCAGGATGTACGGCTGGCTCAAGGACAACAACGACCTCTGGGCCGGCGTGAGCGCCAATCCGGTGGCGGTGATTTTCTCCAGCGTGAGCCGCGACTTTGTCGACAAGAACGCCGGCGTGGGACTCTACACCAGCACCAACTTGCCCGATCCCCTCTGGTGGGCGACCGAGCCGACGGACTCCGCCAAGACGCTGCCCTACCTGGCCGAATACCGCGGCATCTGCAAGGCCCTCATCCACGCGCACGCGCCGTACGACGTCATCACCACACCGCACCTCTCGGCGGCGCGGCTCGCGCCATACCCGCTGGTGGTGGCGCCGAGACCGGCAGCCCTTTCGGACGGTGAAATCGCCGAGCTGAAGGGCTACGTCGAGGCTGGGGGCACGCTCGTGGTCACGGGTGCCACAGATGCCGGCATCTTCGATGAGCACGGCGGGCTCCGGGCCCAGCCGGCCCTACTGCAGGCACTCGGCCTCAGTGCGGGCGCCAACTGGTTACGCACCCCGCACGGCCGCGGTGCAGTGGTGCTGGTGACCGCGCAGGTGGGGCAGGAATTTTACCAAACCACAGACGCCTCAGTCACGGCCGCCCTGGCGTTGATCATGGAGGAGAGCCGGCGGACCATCGTGACCAATGCGCCGCCCGCGGTGGTCATGGACCTCCGCCAGCACGAGGAACGCCAGCTGGATGTGGTCTTCGCCAACCTCCACGGCCTCGATACTGGCGGTTTCAATGGTCAGGGCGCCAGCTTCAAGGTCGCCATCCCCTGCGGCGGGAAAGTGCCCGGGCGTGTGACTATCACTCAGCCGGGGGACCCGGCCCCCGTAGATACACCGTTTACCCATGAGGACGGACGTGCCGTCTTCGATGTGACAGTGGGCGCGCTCTTGTTGGCGCGTATCTCACTTAGCTGAGGACGACTTGTCAGAGGACGACGACGCCCAGATGCCCGGCCAGCAGGGGCGCCAGCAGGCTCAGCTGATAGTCGTCAATCACCACGCCCGCCAGGCTGCCCAGGCCGCTGATGGTCCGGAAATCCGTGCCTCGCAGGTCGAAGTCCTTCAGCCGCGCGCCGGTGAGGTCCAGGGTCCCGATGGTGCAGTTTTTCAACGCTACCCGGGTGCCGGCGGCGGACCCCAGATCGAGCTCGTTGATGATGCAGTCGCTAATGACGACGTCCGTCAGTTTGGCTCCGCGCAGGTTAAGGAAGTCCAGCTTCCCGCCGTCGATCCGGACGGACTGCCAGCCGCTCTCATACAGCTCGGCGGAGCCCAACCGCGGATTGTTCAGCTGCACGTCCCGCCACGTGGAGCGGGCCGCCCGGAACACCGGGGCGTACAGCTCGGAAAGGACGCAGTCCCGGAAGGTGGCACCGCGAAGCTGGGTGTCGTTGAACGAAACGCCTTGGAATTCACACTCGGCGAAATCGGTGCCGCTCAGCTCCAGGCCGTCGGCCGCCGCCCGGCTGTACCGGACGCCGTCGTACCTTTCACCGCGCTGGAAGTCCGGCGCAGGGTCCTCGCGAAGATCTGCCAAGGTGACCGCTGAGAGACGGGGTGCCGTCACTTTCGGAGCCTTTACCGCCACTAGAGCGATTCAGCTTTCGCCGCGATTTCGGTCAGGTCCTTGGCCAGGGCCTTGCGGGTCATGCTCATGCCGATCTTCCCGAAGAGGGCCATGCCGACCTTGCTGAGCAGTGTGGGCTTGACCAGATCAGCACCAAAGGTCACGGTGAGCTCGGTTTCGCCGTCACGCCCGGCCAGGTTGAAGTGCGTGACGTAATCTGCTCCGCCCTGATGGGCCTTGACTACCGTGCTGCGGGGAGAGTCAGCCTCAGCCACCCACATCTCCACGGTTTCCGAGCGGCCCATCATGCTCCGGGTTTCCTTCCACCGGGTCCCCTGTCCGTAAGGCCCGTCGCTGAGCATCTGGATGGATTCGATGCTGGAGAGCGTGGCGGCGGAACCCGGGATGTCCGAGATGACAGCCCAGACCTTCTCTGGAGTGGCGCGGATGTGCTGGGTCAGGCTTGTGCTGTGGTCCATGCATTGAGCCTATCCGGGGGGCCCGACAATTCCACCCGGAGCCGCACTGCAGCTCGGCATCTCCGATCAGTAGCGCCAAAATCCACCCGGAAGTAGTAAGCATGCTTTGTGTTAGGGTGAAAATGCATTGTTAGACCAACCGGAAACGAAAGGCGGCCAGACTATGGGCCTCGGAGACAAGATCGGTAACGAAGCAGAGCACTTGGGCGGCAAGGCAAAGGAAGCAGCCGGCAACGCCACCGATAACGACCGGCTGCGCGCCGAAGGTCAGTCTGACCAGGTCAAGGCTGACGCGAAGAAGGTCGGCGAAGACGTCAAGGACACCTTCAAGCGGGATTAACCCGCAGCGCCCCACATCTGGACGGCGGTGGATTCCCATGGGGGGTTCGCCGCCGTTCTTTTGTCACTCACAACCGACGACGACGGCGGGCCGCCCCCGAGAGGGTGACCCGCCGTCGTCGTACTGCTTTAAGCCGTACAGCACTGTGCGTTACCGCTGGAGCGGAACCTAGCAGAAGAGCTCGCTCTTCGGTTCGTTGTTCCGGACCTTCTGCCAGCCCAGCCACAGGACCAGCGCGAAGAACGGGATGGTGGCCAGGGTCCAGAGGCCAAGGTGGAAGACCTCGCCGGTCTTGCTGGTCATGGTGTCGAAGCCGATCAGCACGGTGATGGCCAGCAGGGCAATCAGGCCGGCCCAGCTGGTCCAGATTCCGCCGGGCGCGGGCAGGGAGGAGACCTTGCCCTTCTTCTTGCGCAGCGCGATCTGGCTGGCGAAGATGGCACCCCAGGTGAAGATCACGCCGATCGACGCGGAGTTCAGCGCGAGATCGAACGCGTGGGAGCCGCCGAGCCAGATGTTCAGCAGGATGCCCACGAGGTAGACGCCGCCGATGGCCAGGATAGCGGCGTACGGCACGTGGCTCTTGGACATCCGGGTCAGCCACTCGGGGGCGTGCCCGTTGTTGGCCATGGTCCGGAAGATCCGGCCGATCGAGTACAGACCGGAGTTGCAGGAGGACAGCGCGGCGGTGATGACGATCATGTTCATGACATCGCCCATCCAGCCGAGGCCCATCTGGCCGAACACAGTGACGAACGGCGAGGTGCCGGCCACGTACTGGTCCGAGGGCAACAGCATGGCCAGCAGGGTCACGGAACCCACGTAGAACACCACGATGCGGAACACGACCGCGCGGATGGCCTTGGGCACTTCCTTGGCGGGATCCTGCATTTCGCCGGCGGTGATGCCCACGAGTTCGATGCCGTTGTAGGCGAAGATCACGGCGTTCAGGACCAGGATCATCACCAGGGCGCCCTTGGGGAACATTCCTCCTTCGGCAGCGAAGAGGTTGTTCACGGAGGCGTTGCCGTCGCCCACCTGGGCGTTGGTGATGACCATGAACGTGCCCACGGCCAGGAAGATCATGATGGCGCCTACCTTGAGGCAGGAGGCCCAGAATTCGAATTCGCCGAACGCCTTGACGCTCAGGAGGTTCACGCCCACCAGCAGCAGCAGCGCCGCGATGGCTGACAGCTCAACGGGGACGTTGGGGAAGAAGAACTGGAAGTACAGCCCGATCGCGATGAGCTCGGCGATGCCGGTCATGGCCCAGTTGATGAAGTACATCCAGCCGGAGAGGTACGCGCCCTTCTTGCCGAACATCTCGCCCGCGTAGCTGACGAACGAACCCGACGTCTGGCGGTACATGATGAGCTCGCCCAGCGCCCGCATCAGCAGGTAGGCGATGACGCCGGCAATGGCGTAGGAGAAGATGAGTGCGGGGCCCGTGGAGGCCAGGCGTCCGCCGGCACCCATGAAGAGGCCGACGCCGATCGCGCCGCCCATCGCGATCATGGTGACCTGGCGGCCGCTCAGGGACTTCGCATAGCCCTCGGCACTGAGGGTGGAGTCGACGACGGCGGATTGCGCCGTGCGGTTCTCAAGTTCTGTGGGGGTACTTTGTGGCACAACAATTCCTTGTGGGTAGGGGGATTGGCCGCAGCCCTAACATGGATGATTCCGATCACAAAATTCGGCTTTTCGGCCTTATGGCAACCGATTGTGAGCGGAATCTTCCGTGTTATCGAAACTTCGCGCGGCCTGTCCATCCTACAAGATGTCCCGGGGTGCAACGTGACGGGGGCTACACCGGGACCGTCTCCAGTACCAGATTCCGGTCGCCATCGGCGCTCACCTGATAGGTGCGCAGCGGGCTTGCGCCCGTGGTTGAACAACCCGTGGCCAGCTCAAACGCGTGCTGGTGGAGCGGACAGATCACCACCTCGTTATCGATGGTGCCGTCCGCAATCGGTCCGCCGCGGTGCGGGCAGACCGCGGCGAGCGCGCGGAGCGAACCGTCCCTGAGCCGGAAGACTGCTATCTGTTCGCCGTCCACCGCGAAGGCCCGCCCCTCCCCCAACGGGATCTGGTCAACGGGACCCAGGACATGGGTTGCGGTGCTGCTGTTCCCCTGGCCGATGCTCATCGGACCGGTACCTGCGGCAGGACCGTCAGCGGCAGTGACGTACGGAACTGGCCCGGAGTGAGGGGATCGTTGCGCTCGCTCCAGGGGTCCACGTAGGCATCAACCGTGGCCTGGATGGCGGCGTCGAGCTGGCCGGCAATTCCTTCTGCGTCCTCCACGATCACCGCGCGCAGGTGCTCGATGCCCACCCGGGGAACGAAGGCGTAGGTCCGTTCCAGCCAGTTGGCGCGTTCACGGTAGTACTGCATAAAGCGGCCGGTCAGGACCTTGACTTCCTCCGGGTCATCCACGGTGGCCAGCAGGTCCCCTTTCCGGATGTGGGCGCCCGCCGCTCCCCCGATGTAGATCTCCCAGCGGCCGCCCTCCACAGCCACCACGCCCACGTCCTTCACCAGCGACTCCGCGCAGTTCCGCGGGCAGCCGGACACCGCGAGCTTCAGCTTGGCCGGCGCTTCGATGCCCTGGAACCGGGATTCGATCTCGATGCCGAGCCTGGTGGAATCCCCCGTCCCGTAGCGGCAGAAGTCCTTGCCCACACACGTTTTCACGGTGCGGAAGCTCTTGCCGTAGGCGTAGCCGGAGGGCATGTCCAGGTCCGCCCAGACCTGCGGGAGGTCCTCCTTGGGGATGCCCAGCAGGTCGATCCGCTGCCCGCCGGTCAGTTTGATCAGCGGGACCTTGTGCTTCTCCGCGACGTCGGCAATGCGGCGGAGCTGCTGAACGGACGTGACGCCGCCCTTCATCTGCGGGACCACCGAGAAGGTGCCGTCGCGCTGGATGTTGGCGTGGACACGATCGTTGATGAAGCGGGCATCGCGTTCGTCGATGTACTGGTCCGCCAGCATCATCTTCAGCAGCGAGGCCAGCCCCATCTTGGACTTTGCGTCCTCGGCACTTCCCGGGGCCAGGGCCTGGAATACAGAGGAGACGGACCTGAGGCCGCGCTTGCGGATCTCCGCCATCAGCGCGGCTTTGTCCAGCGGTATCCCCGGGACGTAGTGGCTGGCGGCTGGGTCTTCCTCCACGGCACCGTCCGCGGCCCATTCCACCACCTGCTTCACCAGCAGCTTGCAGGAGCCGCAGCCTTTGCCGGCGCGGGTAGCGTCCATCGCACCGGCCAAGCTGTTGCAGCCGGCTTTGACGACGCCGACCAGCGCCTTCTTGCTGACCCCGTTGCAGTTGCAGACCTGCGCGTCGTCGTCCAGCTCAGCCACGCCGACGTCCTCCCCCGGTGTTCCGAGATCGAACATGAGCCCGATCCGTTCGGCCGGCAGGGGCATGCCGCGGTCGTAGGCCTGGGTCAGGAAGGCCACCTTGCGGCTGTCCCCCAGCAGGGTGGCGCCCACCATTTTGTTGTCCCGGACCACGATGGATTTGAAGATGCCCCGGCTGGGCTCGGAGAAGACGATGTGCTCGTCGGTATCGCGCTCCGGGCCTTGCAGGCCCATGGATGCCACCTCAACACCTGCCACCTTCAGTTTGGTGGCGGTGCGGGAACCCAGATAGGCCGACGTCGGATCGGCTCCGGTCACGTGGTTGGCCAGCACCACGGCCTGTTCCCAGAGCGGCGCCACCAGGCCATACACCTGCCCGCGGTGCTGGACGCATTCCCCCACGGCATAGATGAAGTCCTCGTCCTGGACGCGCAGCTGGTCATCCACCACAATGGCCCGTTCCACCGGCAGGCCGCTGAGCACGGCGAGGTCCACGTTGGGCCGGATGCCGGCGGCCACCACCACCATGTCGCACTCGATGTCCGGCCGGTCCCGGAGGCTCACCCCGGTCACCCTGTCGGCACCCAGGATGCCGGTGGTCCGGCTGCCCGTGTGGACGCCGATGCCCAGCGCCTCCACGCTGCGGCGGAGCACCGCACCGCCGTCGGGCCCCATCTGGGCGCTCATCAGGTGACCCGCGGAGTGGACCACCTCCACCTCGATACCGTGGCTCCGCAACCCATAGGCCGCCTCGAGGCCCAGGAGACCGCCGCCGATCACCACGGCCCGGCGGTGGTGCTCCTGCTGGGCGTGGGCCACCATTTTACGGGTGTCGTCGATGGTCCGGAAGCCGAAAATGCCGTGCTTCACGGAGCCGCCGGGCGTGTAGAGGCCGTCCATGGGTGGCATGTGGGAGCTGCTGCCGGTGGCGATGATCAGGACGTCGTACGGCGTGACCCGGCCGTCGTTGGAGAAGACGTGTTTGGTAGCTTTATCGATCCTCTCGGCCCGGACACCCGCGTGGAGGTCGATGCCGTTTTCCTGGTACCAGGACAGGGCGTTGAGGAAGATATCGGCGTCGCTTTCCTCCCCGGAGAGGACGTGGCTGAGCATGATCCGGTTGTAGTTCCCGTAGGGCTCGTCCCCGAACATGGTGATGCTGAACTGGTCCGCGCCGCCCCTTGCCAGGATCTCCTCCACAGCCCGGGCGCCGGCCATGCCGTTGCCGATCACCACCAGACGGCGCCTGGTTTCCGCGCCGGGCTTCCGCCCCTGCGTCCGGGCCTGCGGCCGTTCCGCGAGGCTGGTCATCAGTGCTCCACCATGCCGAGGTCGATGACCAGATGGCCGGAGACTGCCTCCGGTGCCACCAGGTACAGTTCGATCACCGTGCCGCCCTCGATGTCCTCCACCACCCGGAGCGGGACGTGGACATCGCCCTTGGCGCCGATCGGGAAATAGCGCATGGGGACGCCGTTGCGCATGAGAACGACGGTGACGAGCTCGCTGCTGGAGTTGCCGCCGCGGAAGTAGAGCGTCTGGTTGATCACGCCGTCGGGGACGTAGCGGGAGAGCTCGCTGTGGATGGGGACTGGCTTTTCCATCCCCACCCCCTGGAACGGGTAGATGCCCTGCAGGAAAAGGTTCTTGGTGATCACGTCAGGATCCTTTCGGCCGGCGGAAAGAATGGCACAGCCCCATCTTCTGCTGCCGATGTTTCCGGCCGCCCGTCACCCCGTAACTTTTCCTTTACGCAAACCTCACCGCCCGGGGCTCCGGCCGGCTGCCCGGGCCGGCTGCCCGCCGAATCCGCCGTCCGGCCGCCCCGCTTCAGGCCGGGCTCAGGCCGGGGCGAGCACGCCGTTGTCCATCGAATACCTGATCCAGCGGCCGGCATCGCCCGTCCGCGACTTCTCGCTCTTCCGTGCACACCGGGCAAACCATTCCCGCAGCGCCCGGTCATGGCTGACCATGACCAGTGTCCCCGCGAAGCCCTCCAGGACTTCCTCCAACTGCTCCACCAGGACAGGCGCCAGGTGGTTGGTCGGTTCATCAACGATGAGGGTGGAGTAGCCGCCCAGCAGCAGCCGCGCCAGGGCCAGCCGGCGCTGCTGACCCGCAGACAGGCTGCCCACCGGAACGTGGAACTCGCTGGTGCGGAACAGGCCCAGGCGCAGGAGGGCTTCGGCATGCTCATCGATGTTCCCGCCCAGACCGGCAGCGAAGGCCGGCAGCAGCCGCAGGCTTGGGCGTTCCGGCAGTTCGAGTTCCTGTTGCAGGTAACCGATCCGAGCCGGGCGCTCCACCATCCCCTCTGTGGGCTCCAGGGTCCCTGCCAGCACGGAGAGCAGCGTGGACTTTCCTGCCCCATTGGGGCCCGTGATCAGGATTTTGTCCCCGGCACCGGCCTGGAAGTTTGTGGCTCCCAGCCGCCCCGGAACCTGGACGCCGCGGGCCTTCAGGACCACCGACGTCGGCGGGAGACCTTCGGTGCCGGCGTCCGGCGTCGTGCGTCCTTCCGGCGTCCCGTCCATCGCCAGCTCCGCCATCAGCCGCAACGGCACAGGCGGACGGTCCACCGGGCTTGCTTCCAGCCGCCGCAGACGCTCCTGCGCGTTGCGGACCTTGCTGCTCGCTGCTTTCTGCCAGGTTCCGGCCTTGAAGTCGAATCCCACCTTGTCGTTGTCGCGCTTGCGGCCGTAGCCCATGGTCCCGGCCACGGTCTCCGCCTGGCGTTTTTCGGCCGCCATCTCGTCGATCCAGGAATGGTACTGCTGGACCCAGCGCTCGCGTTCGGCGGCCTTCTCGCGGAGGTAGCCGTCGTAGCCGTTGCCGTAGCGGGTCACGGCGAGGCGCTCGGCGTCGACCTCGATGATGGTGGTGGCGACCTTCCTGAGCAGCACGCGGTCGTGTGAGACCACCACCACGGTGCCGCGGTGGGCAGCCAGCCGGTCCTCGAGCCACGCGGTGCCCCGGGCATCGAGGTGGTTGGTGGGTTCGTCCAGGAGCAGGATGTCCGCCGGATCAGCCAGGACGCAGGCCAGCGCGACTCTTTCCTGCTCGCCGCCCGAAAGCGACCCCAAGGTCCGTTTCCGGTCCAGGCCGCCCAGGCCCAGCCGGTCCAGCGCGGCCTCCACCCGGGACTCGGCAGCGTAACCTTCGCGCAGCTGGTACTCGGTCTGCAGCCGGCCGTACAGTTCCAGGTCGTCGTCCTCGGCATCGGCGAGTCCGGCTTCCAAGCGGTCCAGCTCCGCCTCCAGCGCCCTCAGCGAAGCCAGGGAAGCGTCGATGGCGGCGCCCACGGTGAAGGACTCCGGCAGGCCATGCGTCTGGGCGAGGTAGCCCACCCGGCCGTGGCTGCCCGCGGTGCCTTCGTCCGGAGGTTCGAGGCCGGCCAGGATCCGGAGCAGCGTGGATTTGCCTGCGCCGTTTTCGCCCACGATGGCCACGTGTTCACCGGCGTTGATCACCAGATCGATGCGCTCGAGAAGCTGGCGGTCCCCGTAGCCGTGGGAAACGCCGGAAAGGTGGAGATGTTCAGTCACAGGAAGTCCTCGCAAGTTCCGCAGTGTGGCCGCCTGGGCTGAACCGGACGGTTCATCCAGCGCTCGACGGCGGCCCTGGTTTTCGGGGAACACTCCGGCGTGGCCGGGCTGCTGGTTAGGACTTCACCGCACCAGCGTGCCCCGCCCGACGCCGCGGCGTCAAGCCGCACGGCCGGTGACGGCGGCGCCCGGCCCAAGTCCGGCGCCGTACGCCACTTCGACGGTTCCCTGCACCCACGATGGCGACGAACGTCGAGTGTGCAGGGAACCATCGAAATGGGCGCCGCGACTTCGGCTTACACGGCGAGGACGGCCGCTTTCCGACGGCGGGCCTTGGCCAGCCGGGTGCCGATCAGGCCCTGCCGGGGGCTGAACAGGTAGACCGCGGCAAACACCACGCCTTGGGTAAGTACCACCATGGCGCCCGAGGCCGTGTCCAGGTAATAGCTGAAATAGATGCCGGCGATCGAGCACACGGCCGACACCACCGGGGCGATCACCAGCATGCGGTTGAAGCGGTCGGTCAGCAGGTAGGCGGTGGCACCGGGGATGATCAGCATGGCCACCACCAGCACCACCCCAAAGGTCTGCAGAGCCACCACGGATGTCAGCGCCAGCAGGCCCAGAAGCAGCGCGCCCAGCCGTTTCGGCGACAGCCCAATCGCGTGGGCGTGGGTGGGGTCGAAAGCGTAGAGCGTCAGGTCGCGGCGCTTGAGGATCAGGATGGCGAAGGCCACGACGCCCAGCACCAGCACCTGGATCAGGTCCGGGATGCTGACGCCCAGGAGGTTGCCGAAAATGATGTGGTTCAGGTCGGTCTGGCTGGGCGTGACGGAAATGAGCACCAGGCCCAGGGCAAAGAGAGTGGTGAACACGATGCCGATGGCGGCGTCCTCCTTGACCCGGCTGGTGTTGCGGACCACCCCGATCAGGGTCACGGCGATCAGCGCGAAAACCAGAGCTCCGAGCGCGAACGGGGCGCCCACAATGTAGGCCAGCACCACACCGGGCAGCACCGCATGGGAAACAGCATCGCCCATCAGCGACCAGCCGATCAGCACCAGCCAGCAACTCAGCACGGCACAGACGACGGCGGCGAGCGCCGTGGTGATGATGGCGCGGACCATGAAGTCGTAGCTCAGCGGTTCGAGCAGGATGTCCAGAAAGTCCATGGCTCAGCCCCTGTTCTCTGTGGGGACTACGGCCTGGGAACGGGCGGAGGGGTGCCGGCGGCCGCCCTCTTCCGGCAACTCACGGTTCAGCACGTCCAGGCCGAACGCCATGGCCAGGTTTTCCGGTTGCAGCACCAGTTCCGGGGCGCCGTGCATCAGTACGCGCCGCATCAGGAGGACCGCTTCGTCGCACAGTTCGGGGAGCGCGTGGAGATCGTGGGTGGAGATCAGGATGGTGCAGCCATCGGAGGCAAGCTCGCGCAGCAGCCGGGTAATGGTGGCCTCGGAGCGTTTGTCCACCCCCGCGAACGGTTCATCCAGCAGCATCATGGTGGCGCCCTGGGCGATGCCGCGGGCCACAAAGGCCCGCTTCTTCTGCCCGCCGGACAGCTGGCCGATCTGGCGGCCGGCGTATTCGCCCAGCTCCACCCGGTCCAGTGCTTCGTCGACGGCGGCCCTGTCGGCTTTGGACGGGCGCCGGGTGAACCCCTGGTGCCCATAGCGGCCCATCATCACCACGTCGCGGACAGACAGCGGGAACTGCCAGTCCACGTCCTCGCTCTGCGGCACATAGCCGATCCCGCCCTCCTTGCGCGCCTTCGACGGCGACTGCCCGCCGATCAGGACGCGGCCGGCGTCGGGCTTGATCATTCCCATGATCACTTTGAACAGTGTGGATTTTCCGGACCCGTTCATGCCGATCAGCCCGCAGATCCGGGCGGCGTCCAGGGTGAGTGACGCCGAATCGAGTGCCAGGACCTCACCGTAGTGGACGGTGACGTTTTCAACCAGGATGGCGGGGGTGTTCACGGCTTCGCCCCTGCTGACGCGCTGGTGGTGCCACCGGACGCGCTGGCGCCGGCCAGGGCTTTGGTGATGAGGTCGGCGTCGTACCTGATCAGGTCAAGATAGGTGGGCACGGGGCCGTCCGCTTCGGAGAGCGAGTCCACGTAGAGCGTGCCGCCGAACCTGGTCCCCGTGGCGCCCACCACCTGCTGCATGGGGGCGTCGGACACCGTGGATTCGCAGAAGACGGCGGGGACCTGGTTGGCCTTGACGTACTCGATGGCGCGGGTGATCTGCTGCGGGGTGGCCTGCTGTTCGGCGTTCACGGCCCAGATGTAGACCTCGCGCAGCCCGGCGTCGCGGGCCAGGTAGGAGAACGCGCCCTCGCACGTCACCAGAGCCCGCTGGTTCTCCGGGACCCCGGCCAGGCTGGCTTTCATCTCGTCCTGCACAGCCTGCAGCTCGGCTTTGTACGCGTCCCCGTTGGCTCTGAAGGCCTCGGCGTTCTCCGGATCCAGTTCGGCGAAGGCCTTCACCATGTTGTCCACGTAGATCTGGACATTCACCGGCGACATCCACGCGTGCGGGTTGGGCTTGCCCTGGTAGGAGTCCTCGCTGATGGACATGACCTCCACGCCATCGCTCACCACCGCGTGCGGCACGTCCAGGCCCTCGACGAATTGGGCGAACCACGCTTCGAGGTTCAGCCCGTTGTCCAGGATGAGATCGGCCTTGGAGGCTTTGCGGATATCGCCGGGGGTGGGTTCGTAGCCGTGGATTTCGGCGCCCGCCTTGGTGATGGACTCCACGGTGAGCTTGTCCCCGGCAACGTTCCGGGCGACGTCGGCCAACACCGTGAAGGTGGTCAGCACCACCGGCTTGTCATTATCGCCGTTACCGGACGCATCGCCCCCGCACGCAGCAAGAGTCAGGGACAGCACGACGACGGCGGCAGCGCCGGCTGCGCGGAAGCCCGCCGCTCCGCGCGCGAACGTTCGGGCGGCTACTTTGGCGCACCGAAACATAAATTTAGGCATACCGAATATTCTACGGGACCCCGAACTTGGCCCGCAATGTGGCGCCCACCTCGCCGCACCCGCACCCCACCGCTCCCGGCTAGGCTGAATGCATGGCCACCACACACCGGAAACCACCGGCGCCTCAGCCTGGGCTGTACAGGTTTTCGCCGCTCGATTTCACCACCATCGGCCTCTATGTGGCCATAGCCGGCTTCTTCGCCGTGGCAGGGGAACTGCTGATTCCTTTGTTGTTGCAGGTGGCCCCGAGTCCGGCAGCGGCGTCCTACGGCGTGAACCTGATCTTTTACGGCTCGGTTGGGCTCCTGGCCCTGTTTGCCGCACGCAAGGTAGCCGCCCGCGATCTCCGCGTCCTCGCCACCCGCCCGTGGTTCACGGTGCTGATGGTGCCCGCTGCAGTGGTGGTCATGATGATTCTCACCGCCCTGGTGGTTTCGGCCGCCGGAGGTGTGGAGACGTCCCAGAACCAGGCCGGCCTGCAGGCGCTGATGCAGCAGGTCCCGGCGTGGCTGATGGTCCCCGTGCTGGTGGTGATCGGCCCGTTCGTGGAGGAGTACCTCTTCCGGCACCTGCTGATCGGCAAGCTCAGCCGGCGGATCAATATCTGGCTGTGCTGCGTCCTGTCGGTGGTGCTGTTCGCCGCCATCCACATCGCCGGCCAGGAGGCCATTACCCTCCAGGCCCTGCTCCCCTACCTTGCTATGGGCGCCACGCTGGTCTTTGTCTACGTCTGGACCGGCAAGAACCTGATGTTCTCCTACTTCGTCCACGCGGCGAAGAACCTGCTGGCCGTCGTCTTCATCTACGCCATCCCGCCCGAGGTGTATGAGCAACTCCAGCAGGTCCAGCCGTAGCTGCCCCCTGCCTGATTTCCCCTACCGAACTCCCCTACCGCCGTGCCCGCGCACGCCGTACTTTGGAACGATGGGACTGATCACGCAAACAGTTGTTGACTGCCATAATCCGCACGAACTTGCCGACTGGTGGGCCGAAACCCTGGACTGGGCAGTGGAGCCCCAGGACGAAGCCTTCATCCGGTCCATGATCGACCAGGGATTCGCCACTGACGACGAAACCCTTGTCCACAAGGGCAAGCTGGTGTGGCGGACCGGTTCGGCCATCCGGCCTCCCGAGGAACTGGACTCAGCAGCCCCCACCCGGCGGATGCTGTTCCAGACCACGCCGGACGAGAAGATTGTGAAGAACCGCGTCCACTGGGATGTGCGGCTCGAGGACCGGGACAAAGATGAGGTCCGCCGCGAACTTGAGGCCCGCGGCGCCACCTTCCTCTGGACCGCCAATGAGGGACCGCACGAGTGGCATACCATGGCGGACCCTGAAGGGAACGAGTTCTGCATCAGCTGAGCCGATTACTAGACTTGTCCGGTGAGCAACCAAATTCCCGCCAAGGTGTCCGACGTCTTTGACCCCACCCGCTGGCGCACCGTGTCCGGCTTCGATGACTTCCAGGACATGACCTACCACCGCCAGGTGGAACGCTCCGCGGACGGCACAGTCGAGAAGGACCTGCCCACTGTCCGGATCGCCTTCAACCGACCCGAGGTCCGCAACGCCTTCCGTCCCGGCACTGTGGACGAGCTCTACCGCGCCATGGACCACGCCCGGATGTCCCCAGACGTTGCCACGGTCCTGCTCACCGGCAACGGCCCCTCCGCCAAGGACGGCGGGCATAGCTTCTGCTCCGGCGGGGACCAGCGGATCCGGGGCCGCGACGGCTACCGGTACGCAGAGGGCGAAACGAAGGAAACCATTGACCCCGCCCGCGCCGGACGCCTCCACATTCTCGAAGTCCAGAGGCTGATGCGCACCATGCCCAAGGTGGTCATCGCCGTCGTCAACGGCTGGGCAGCCGGCGGCGGGCACTCCCTGCACGTGGTGGCCGATCTCACCATCGCTTCCCGCCAGCACGGCAAGTTCAAGCAGACTGACGCCACGGTGGGAAGTTTCGACGCCGGCTACGGCTCCGCGCTGTTGGCCCGCCAGATCGGCCAGAAGGCCGCCCGTGAAATCTTCTTCCTGGCCCGCGAATACACGGCGGATGACATGGTGCGGCTGGGCGCGGTGAATGAAGCCGTGGACCACCAGAGTCTCGAGGACGTTGCCCTGGAATACGCCGCGGACATCGCCCGGCAGTCACCGCAGGCCATCCGTATGCTGAAATTCGCCTTCAACCTTGCCGACGACGGACTGGCTGGCCAGCAGGTCTTCGCCGGTGAAGCCACCCGCCTGGCCTACATGACGGACGAGGCCGTGGAAGGCAAGGAGGCCTTCCTGGAGAAACGGGACCCCGACTGGTCGCGTTTTCCGCACTACTTCTAAGCCCCGGACCACTCCCGGGCACGTCCCACTTTCCCCGCGTACTCCTAAGGCAGGACGGCACATGAATACCGGACCCCGCACCAGCGGCCCCCTCAACATCGACCCCGCGCTCACGGCCCTGGCCGCCGCCCTGCACGGCGAGGGACCCGCCGTCGAACTTTCCATTGGCCCCGACGGTCAGTTGGTGGTGGGCCACACCGTGACGCCCGGCTGCGATGACGCAGTGGCGGTGGTCCGCACGTCCGGCTCCACCGGCGCGCCGAAAGCCACCATCCTCACCGTCGAGGCGCTGGCGGCATCCTCGATGGCCACCGCGTTCGCGCTGAAGGGCGAGGGCCAGTGGCTCCTGGCCCTGCCCGTGCAGTATGTGGCCGGCGTTCAGGTATTGGTACGGTCGCTGTTCGCCGGCACCCGGCCGTGGGTGATGGACCAGTCCGGCGGCTTCACCCCCGAGGCGTTTACGGCCGCGGCCCTGGAACTGACCGACAAGATCCGGTTCACCTCATTGGTGCCGACCCAGCTGCAGCGGCTTCTGGATGCGCCGTCGCCGGACACGCTCGCCGTGCTGCGCCGGTTCAACGGCATCCTGCTGGGCGGCGCACCGGCGTCCGCCGCGCTCCTGGACACAGCCCGGGAGGCCGGCATCCGGGTCATCACCACCTACGGCTCCGCTGAAACCTGCGGCGGCTGCGTTTACGACGGCGTGCCGCTGGAAGGCGTGTCCGTCCGGGTGGCGGAGGACGGCCGGATCCTGCTGGGCGGCGACACGGTGGCCGCGGGCTACCTTGACTCGCCGGAAAGCACGGACACGTTCTTCGAGGAAGACGGCGTCCGCTGGTACCGCACCAACGATCTGGGCATTGTGGACGACGACGGCCGCCTGACCGTGCTGGGCCGCGCCGATGACGTCATTATAACCGGCGGCGTCAAGGTCTCTGCCGCCCATGTGCAGGCAGAGCTGGAAAAGTCCGACGGCGTCACAGCGGCTTTTGTGGCCGGCGTTCCGTCAGCGGAATGGGGCCAGGCCGTGGCAGCGTATGTGGCGCTGGCGGAGGGTGGAGACAGCGGCGGCGCGCCGGCGGCGGCGAGTGGGGATCACGCCGTCGTGCATGAACAGCAGTGGCATCAGCGGCTGGGCCTGCTGGCACCGAAAACGGTGCTGACCGCCCCCGAACTCCTGATGCTCCCCAACGGCAAGCCCGACCGCCTGGCGATGATCGAACGGCTCAACGCCCTGCACGGGGGAAAGTAGAGTAGAGCTGCACCGGCGGCCCGTTCGCAGCCGGCGCACCCCCACTGTTTCACCGTTTTCCCGACCCAACACGAGGTACTGACGTGGCCACAGCCGCACAATGGATCCAAGGCGCCCGCCTCCGCACGCTACCGGCTGCAATCGCCCCGGTACTGATCGGCACGGCCGCGGCCTATGAGATGGATTCCTTCCGCCCCGTTAACGCCGTCCTTGCCGCGCTGGTGGCGCTGCTCCTGCAGATCGGTGTGAACTACGCCAACGATTACTCCGACGGCGTCCGCGGCACCGATGAGGATAGGGTTGGTCCGCTGCGGCTGGTGGGTTCAGGCGCGGCCGAGCCCGAACTCGTCAAATATGCGGCGTTCGGAGCCTTCGGCATTGCCATGCTGTTCGGCCTGGCGCTGGTGATCGTCACCCAGAGCTGGTGGCTGATCCTGGTGGGAATCGGCTGCGTGATGGCAGCCTGGGGCTATACCGGCGGCAAGAACCCGTACGGTTACATGGGCCTGGGAGACGTTTTTGTCTTTGTGTTCTTCGGCCTCGTGGCAACGCTCGGCACCACCTACACCCAGGCGGGCCAGATCAACCTGCCGGCCATCATCGGTGCAATCGGCACCGGTTTGATAGCCTGCGCCCTGCTGATGGCCAACAACGTCCGGGACATTCCCACGGACACGCAGGCGGGCAAGAAGACCCTGGCCGTGCGCCTGGGCGACAAGCACGCTCGCGAAAGCTACGTCCTGATGCTCGCCGTGGCCATCTTCCTGGTGGTGATCTTGGCTCCGGGGCGCCCGTGGATGCTGATCGTGCTGCTGCTCATCCCCGCATGCCTGATGCCTGCCTGGCTGATGATCAACGGCCGCAAGCGCAAGAGCCTGATCCCGGTGCTGAAGCAGACTGGGCTGATCAACCTCGGATACAGCCTGCTCTTCTCTGCGGGTCTGCTGCTAAGCCACGGATTCTAGGCCCTGACGGCATCGCGGCTTAGGCTCCGGGGGCTTTCCCTCAGGATCTAGGCTTCGGGGGCTTTGCCCTCGGGAGTTTTGGGTCCGGACGTGCGGATGGTGAGGTCCGGGTTCGCGTCCAGCAGTCCGTCTTCGGCGTTTGCGTCAGCCATTTCGCCGGCGCTGCGCAGCGGCTTGGCCTTGCCGGAGAACCGGTTGTGGAGGGCGGCCGCGGCCTCATCCCGCTGTTTCTGGAAAAACAGGTAACTCACTGCGAAAGCGATCAGCGCAGCGCAAATGACTGACAGCAACGCTCCCAACTGCAGGAACATAAAAAGTACGAAGAGCGGCGCGAACAGCGCCAGCCGGATCAGGGAGTATTTCAGGAAAGCCACCACCCAAGTTTAGCCGCCTGCCTGAACGCTCGCTGCCTGCGGACGATAGACTTAATGGCATGCTCTTCCGTGTGGTTCTTGCCGTCGCTGTCCTCGTCATCTTTGTTTATGGCCTGGTGGACGTGATCCGCACTGACGGCCGCCTGACCCGCGGGATTTCCAAGCCGGCCTGGATCATCGTGATGATCGTCCTGCCGGTCGTTGGCGCCATCCTGTGGCTCCTGATCGGCCGCCCCCGCGGTAAAGGGCCGGCACGGCCGGCGCCCCGCCATCCCATCGCCCCGGACGACGACCCCGATTTTCTCCGCAACCTTGAAGTCCGCCGTCGTAAACAGGCGGAAACTGCCCGCCTCAAGAAGCTTAAGGAAGACCTTGAGGCGAAGGAAAAGTCCGACGGCGGCCCTGCAGGTTCCGGGCCGGACAGCCCGGGCCCCCATGCTGGAAAGGACAAGGGCCACAGCGGCGCAGCCGGTGACACGTCCACTCCAGACGCTGACACGCATGACACCGGAGACGTAAAGTAGGTCCCATGGCCCAGCACCCCGACGGAGAAGCCCAAATACCGGCAACGCCCGCGAGAACTGGGACACCACCACCGCCGCCCCCACCACGGCCTGGCCTCTCTTACGCAGCACCGGCACCGATCCTGGTCACTCCTCCCACTCCACGGAGCGTCGGAGTGGCGAGGACGTCCTGGTTGCTGAGCTTTGTTGCCGGGCTCGCTGTGCTCGTTGGCACCTTTTTCGCACGCGATTCAAACCTGGAGCGGCTCCGGGCTGTTGTTGAGGAAATGGCTCCGGGCGGAGACGCAGACGCCGTGACCACCTCCTCGGCCATTGTTTTTTGGGGCAGCCTCAGTGCCCTGCTCTTGGTCATCCTGCTCGAAGCAGCGGCCATTGCGGCTGTTTCCGCCCGCCACGGCTGGGGCCGCTGGCTGCTGATTCCGCTCCTGGCCGGCCATGCGGTGGCCATGGTGGTAGCCGCTGCGTTCCTTGTCCCCGAGGGCGACGCCGGCAGTTACGTTGTGCTGCTGTGGGGTGCCCAGCTGCTCCTGGCTTTCGTCGGCCTGGTAGCACTCTTTATGCCCTCCGCCGGCAGGTGGCTCAAGTTCAGGCAGCCCCGGCTATAGGCTTACCGCCTCCGGTGCGGGCGTACTGCCGCGGAGCTGCCGGGTGGAGAATTCGGCCACGATGCCCTCGCAGCTGCGCGTCACCACGCGGCAGGCCTCCAGGGCCGCCCGCTCAGTCAACGGGTTCTCCGCGATGGTCCGCCACCTTTTCAGGTAGCTCCGGGCCTCGGCAAGGATCTCCTCAGGTGGTGTCTCCGGAGCCAGGCCAACCCTGATGCCGGGCGCCGCTCCCCAGCCACCAATGAGCCGTTCGGCTTCCTCCGCCAACTCGTTGCTGAGGGAGATCCCCGTGGTGCGGATGGTGGCCAGCAGGCGGAGCTCGCGGAATTCATGGGCGTTCGCCTGAAGGCGTTCAAGGCCTACGGCCAGGCGTCCGGTTCCTTCCCGCGGCACAGTGCGGAGCAGGCTCTCCAGGCCCACCAAAGCGGTCCGGGCCTTCAGCGCCTCGGCACGGGCCTGGAACTGGCGGGCCACAAGGTCCAGCAGCGGATCCAGCCCGCTCCGCCGCGCGAGTTCGTGAGCCAGCGGTGTGGGTTCGGTGAAGCCACTCCGGATAAGCACCACGCCGAGCCGGATCCCAAACAACCCGTACCGCTCAAGCAGCGATGCCCTGGCCTCGGCGCTGAGGCCTTCCGGGACTGTAGCCCTGATGAACCGGTCCGCGGAGAGCAGCAACCGCTCCCGCCCGGACCGGTCCATCCCCGACAAGAGCCGCAAGGACTCAAAGTCGGCCTGGCGCATACTGCGGGCGCTTTGCGCCAGGAGCCCTGCTACCGGGACCACCCCCAATGCCAGCTTTCGCAGGCTGTGGTCCCGGCGATATCGCTCGGCGATATCGCCGGCAGACAGCAGGGAATCTATACGTCCGGCACCGATTTCATCGGCCCGGGACAAGACGGCCAAGGCGTTGACGGTTCCTGACCTGCCCGCCTCCGTGTCCCGGAACGACTCGAGGAACCGGAGGTCCGAAGCGTGCATATGACGCATCAGGTAGATCATCGCGTCGGCCTCCGAGGGCGCATCGGCAGGCGTCAGGAATTCGGTGGACCGGGCAGATACGTCCCCTGACAACGAGGCTATTCCCGGCGTATCGATCAGGGTGATCTCCCGCAGGCTCTGCGACGGCCATTCGACCACCAGGCGGTCCACATCCTCTGCGCGGGAGTCACCCAGGACAAACACCAGCCGGCCGTCCACCCGCTTGAAAGGCAGGATCCGCGGTTCGCCGTCAACAGGATAGAGCGTTATCCGGGGCGTGTGGCCGTAGCGGTACCACGTCACGATCCGCGTGCACTCGCCGGTATCGGTGGGGGCGATCTCCTCACCGATAATGGCGTTCAGCAGCGTCGACTTTCCCGCCTTGACCATGCCTGCCACAGCGATCCTCAGCGGCTCGGACAGACGCGTTGCAAACCCCTGCAACGACGCCACTGCCAAAGGGTCCTCAGAGTAGACGGCGAGCGCGTCCTGGATCAGGTCCGCCACTCCGGCGCTGATGGACGTGCTCATCTGCCCGCCGCAACCGCCTGTGCCGCAACCGTCTGCGCCGGTCCCGCCGAGTGCCTTCCCGCCGTCCGGGCGGCCGCCGTCGGACCGCCGGCAGGAGAACCGCCGGCCGCCGTCGGACCGTCTGCAGGAGAACCGCCTGCCGCCGCATTGTCAGTCCTGGCACTGGCCTTGGAACGGGCCTCCGGCGCGGACTGCGCCACCTCGGCGGCCACTACCTCAGCCGCGTGGTGCACGGCGTCAACCTTCTTCAGCTCCTCCTTGATCTGGCGGATCCGCATGTCCTTTTCAAGCCTGTAGACGCTGGCCGCTTTCTGGGCCGCCGTCACCGAATCGGCCAGCGAACGGTGGTGTTCATCTGCGATTTCGGTGAAATGATCGCGGGTGGAGCGCTGAACCAGCCGGAGCCGGTCCTTCAGCTGCTTGCCCACCTGGAACGTCACGTCATCAAGCTGGCGGCGGACCAGGGTCTTCGCCTCGCCCTGCCGGCGCTTCAGCCGCGCTTCCTTGTCTTCGCGGTACGCCTTGCGGCCCAGGAGCAGGCCGGCGCCGACGGAGAGGGGGTTGATCAGGGCCATGCCAAAAATGCCGGTCAGGAGGCCGAACATCAGGACGCCTCCGTAGGAGCCCCTCATTCCGATCAGCACCTTCTGCATCGGGTTGATGCGGCCGTCGTCGAGTCCTGGCATGTCGTCCACCGGGTCCAGTGCGTCCCCGGCGTCGGAGACGCGCAGCGCCGGCAGTGCCACTTCGTCCTCCGAAAAGTGCTCTGCCACCTGTGCGGCCAGCCACTGGGCACGCTCACTGGTCCACACGAAGGTGTCCGAGATGGCGGCAGCGGCACACTCTTCGAGCCACTTGGAAAACTGGGTCCAGGTGGGACCGGGGTCGCCCTGGTCAATCGCGGCCTCGGCCTCGCGCTGGATGCGGCGCAGGCGGTCCCGGAGGTCGTACTCCATGTCCGCGATCAGGTCACCGATGCCGTCGTTCAGGGTAATCTGCCAGCGTGCTGACCGTTTCCGCAGCTCGTCAGCCTGGGATTTCGCCTCTTCCAACGCCGCGATCATCCGTGGCGTGCCCTCGGGGTCTTCGAGCGCTCCCAGTTCCGACTGGAGCGACAGCCGCAGGTTCTCGGTGACGGAAAGCAGGTCCTGGCTCACGGAGCGCCGTTGCAGCCGTTCCGCCTTTCCCACGATTTCAGTTCGTAGGTGGCCTATCAGTCCGGGGAAGCCGGATTCCGCGTTCAGCTCCGTGTCCTGCAGGCGGGCCGCCTCAAGGCGCAAGTCCGAGGACAGCGGGTACAGCGGGATGTCAGGGGAGACCTGGGCGAGGTGGCCGCGGTCCAGTTCGGCTACTTTGCGCCATTCGGGGTACAGGTCCGTTTTGGACAAGACGCCCACCACGCTGGGCGTGATGCGCATTGCCTGCCGGAGGAACCTGATCTCGGGCTCGGTGTATTCCTGCGATGCATCCGAGACGAGGAGCATGGCGTCCGCCGATGGCAGGGCCGTCAGGGTGCTCAGTGTGTGGGTGGACCCCAGGCCGCCGACGCCGGGCGAGTCAACCAGGGTCAGGCCCCCGGCCAGCACTTTGCGGGGCAGGAAAACCTCTGCTGCCACCAGTTTCTTGGCATTTCCGGGGTTGCCGCGTTCGGAGACGTAGGCGGCCAGTTCGTTGATGTTGATGGGCTGGCGCTCGAGTTTGTCTTCTTCGCCGGGTTCCGCGTCTGCCTGTGGCAGCAGGATGGAGGCCGACGCCGGATCACCGTGCCGGACCAGGGTGGGGACCGAGGTGGCAATGTCGTCGTCCACCGGGCACACGGGCGCGTTCACCAGGGCGTTGATGAGTTTGCTCTTGCCTTGCTTGAACTCCCCCACCACGATCACGCGGATGTTCGGATCCTTGAGGCGGCGGAGCGTCTGGTCCAGGCGCTTTCGAAGGTCAGCCCGTTCGCCCGCGCTGACCAGCCCGATACCCTGCTCAACGAGCTTGATCAGCTGCGCCGTCGTAGCGGTCGCCGAGGACCGTGCTTGCCCTGGGGAGCCTGCCTTCGTTGCCAGACCTCCCGGTCGTTGCGTTTCAACCACAGCCAGTCCTTTGCTTCAAGTCTCAGTATGGGACGTTGGGGCTACCGCGGGAAGTGCCCGGCAGGGTTTTGAGTCCCTGCCAGGCACTTCCGCTACCCGGGACTGGTGTTAGACGTCGTTCTCGTCGGAATCTACCAACACGACGTTGTCTTCGACATCCAGGTCCAGCTCGGTGTTGACCGAGTTATCCTCGGTGAACTCGAGTTCGTTGTCGGCAACAACGATGTTGTCCTGGACCACAGTCGAGTTGTCCTGGAACGAATCCTCGACCTCTACGTCCACGTTCGTTTCCGTGGAAGTGGAGGTTTCGGTGGACGTGGAGTTGTCGGAGTTGTCCTGGAACGAATCCTCGATCTCGACGTCCAGTTCAGTGGTCGTTGAGTTGTCGGAGTTGTCCTGGAACGAATCCTCGATATCAACCTCGGTGCTCTCATCGTTGAACGACTCATCAATGTCAACGTCCAGGTCGGTGTTGACCGAGTTGTCTGAATTGTCTGAGTTGTCCACAGAGTTGTCGTTCCCCGAATCGTTGACGGAGTTGTCCGAGTTGTCGGAATTGTCCGAGTTGTCCGAGTTGTCGTTGAACGAATCCTCGACGTCGACATCCAGATCGGTGTTGAAGGAGTCCTCGATGTCCGTCTCCTCGTTGCCGATGTTGACGTCACCGCCGGCGCGGATCGAGTTGTCCTCGGAGTTATCCGTCGAGTTGTCCGTGTTGTAGGAGTCCTCGATGTTGTTGGAGTCCTCCATGTCCACGTCGTCGCCGGCAGCCACTGCGCGGTCACCGGAGGCCACTACGGAGTCGTTGTCGAACCACTGCCGCACGTCGCCGTCGGCCCAGATGTTCTGGTTGACGGACTGATCGACGATCGTGTCGCGGTCGTCCACCTCTGTTGTTGTGGTCGAGGTGTAGGAGTAGTGGTTGACCACGTGGTGGAGCTGCTGGACAGCATGTGCGTGGTCATCGCCGCCGGGGCGTCCGCCACCGTGTCCGCCGCCTCCCGGGTTGTGCCCGCCGGTGCCGCCGCTGCCGCCGCCGGTCCACGAGGTGTTGCCACCGGTGTTGTAGTCGCGGTCAAAGGAGGAGGCGTTAAGGGTGATGGGCGCGAAGTCCAGGATAACGGGCATCGCGGCGTCAACATCTGCGGAGCAGACTTCGCCCAGCCCGTGGTCTTCCAGGACCCTCTCCGGATTGTCCAGGAACTCCTCGGCTGCTTCCCGGCTCCCGAAAAGGCTCATCAGGAACTGGACGAGATCGTTGGCAAGTGTAGGCATTGGATGTCCTCATTTCTTCTCTGAGATGTGGATCGCCAGGTATCGTTACCGGGCTTGAATCAAACCTATGGTCCGGCCCATCAACCGGGCATCGGGTCGTTTCCCCCTACCGGCCAACCCGCCTTCAGTGCTTCGCCGGCCCCCTCATTAGGGGCACTAGGGGGTTACTCACGTGGGGGGTCTTCGGAGCCCAGTGCAAGGCGCAGCCGGACCAGCAGATCAGAGCGGTTTTCCGCACCAAGGCGGCGGCGCATCCGGGCGATGTGGTGCTCTGCGGTCCGTGGGGAAATGTAGATCGTTTCCCCTATTTCCCGGTACGTCTTGCCTTCGAGGACGAGCCTTGCCACTTCCTTTTCGCGCTCACTCAGCGCTGAACCGTCCTGCTGCCCTGCATCCATGCCGTGGTTCTCAGCACCAACGGGGCGCATCTCAGACCGTCCGGAGGAATTCGGGCCGGCGGTGTTTCCTTGCGGGTGGAGGTCCCGGGCGCAGGACAGCAGGCGCACCATGTCTTTCCGCTCGTCCGCCCGGGCCGCGGCGTGCCCGGCCAGCCGTGCACCTTCCCAGGGCATACCGACGGCGTTCAGGGCGCGTGCCGCTGTTTCCACATCGGCCGCCTGGAACTGTGCAGCGAGGACCGAAACCCAGGCCTTGCCTGCCCCGGCCAGTACCGAGGCGAGGTGGCTGTGGTGTGCCGCGCGTGCAAGGGCAGCAGCGTGGGGCGCCAGGTCCGCGGGGCTTTCGTTCAAGAGTGCGGCCTGGACAGCTGACCAGTGCATCGGCACGGCCCACAGCGGCGGCTCCCCCAGCTGCTGCAGGAGCTTCCATACTTCGTCCAGATAATGAGAGACCCGCCTGCTCTCGCGCAGGCGGGCCGCTGTGATCATCAGTTCCCCCCAGGGCAGCAGGCTGTAGAGGTCCACGGTTGTGTGAAGCATGGCTTCCCGTGCGCGCTCCCAAGCCATAACCAGGTCGTGGACCTCACCGCTTCTGCGGGCGAGGCCGACTTCAAGCGCTGCACAAAGGAACTCGTCGCGCGGGACCAGTGGCCACGGGTTTGCCTTTGAGGCTTCATTGATGGCCAGGCGTGCTTCCTCGGCGTTGTCCTGCTGCATCGCGGACCAGGCCTGAAGCAGGAACAGCCGGGGCTTGGCCGCATCCCCGCCCTGCCCTGCGGTGGCGGCTGCGCGCAGGATTGTCTCGGCGAGGTGCGGCTCTCCACTGTGCAGGGCCACCAGCCCGGCAAGGGCGCCTGGTGTCTCCGGGAGCGGGAGGGTGGTGCCGGCGGCCGTCAGCATATCGGAGGCGTGGATCAGGACCGGGAGTCCCTGATGCGGATCCGCCGCCAATGATTCCATCATTCCTTTGCCCATCTGCGCCAAGGCAGTGGCCAGAAGCGTGGGTGATTCGGGGCCGGCCCCGTCCGGAAACATCTTTTCGGCCCCGGCACGGTTGCCGCAGCCGATCATGGCAACTGCGGCCGGAGCCGCGGAAGGTCCTACCCGCTGCGGGCCGAGCCAGCTGTAGACGTCAGCGCTGCGTGCCAGCATCCCGCGTTGCGCCCAGACGGCGGCCGCCACGTCTATTCCGAGGCGGATGTCCGGCGGATCGGGGCATCCGAGAAGCCCGTCGATGATGCGTCCGGCATTGTCGAGGTCTCCTGTGGCCAACGCAGCCTGGGCACGGCGGGCGGCAGTGGCCAGTTCATCAGCCCCCGCCAACAGGGCCTCGTCATAGAGCTTGGCGGCGAGGTTTGGATCGTGTTCCAGCGCCTTGTCGCCGGCCTGCCCCAGCTCGGCGGCAACCCGAGGATCAGCTAACCCGCCCCGCGCAAGCTCCCGGGCAAAGTCGCCAAGGCAGCGGCCCTCCGCAGCGAACAGTCCAACCAATTCCCGTTGCAGGGCGTGGATGCGGGCAGTGGGCGTGGACGTCAGAAGGGCGTGCTGGACGGTACCCACCACCAAACCGTCAGGCTGCAGGAGGCCGGACGATTCCGCCCGGGACACTATTGCATCCAGGCTTTCGACGGCGCCGCCGGTCACCTTTCTCTCCAGCTCGCGTGGCAACGGGCCGGGGAGCGTAAAGCCAACAGACAAGGCCAGCAGGAGCTCCCGGACCACGGCGTTCTCGCCGCGGAGCTGCTCCGCCATGAACTGGCGGCTGCCGGATGCGGGGACGAGGTCTTCTTCCGCTGAAAGCTGATGATGGTCCATCATGCGTCAGTTCACGATCGCAGTCGGGGTCGGGTCAGCGGTGGGTGGGGGCGCAGGTGCCGAGGTCGGCTCCGGCGCGGGCGCAGGTGCGGATGCGGAGGTCGGAGCGACCGTCGGTGCTGGCGCGGGTTCGGGCGCGGGCGCCGGTGCGGGTGCCGAGGTCGGCTCCGGCGCAGGAGCGGGTGCTGATGATGGTGCTGGCGCCGATGATGGTTCGGGCGCTGGCGGCGGGGGCGTCGTCGGCGGCGGATCGCTCGGCGTGGTCGGTGGATCACTCGGCGTCGTCGGCGGCGGATCACTCGGCGTGGTCGGCGGATCACTCGGCGTCGTCGGCGGATCGCTCGGGGTCGTCGGCGGCGGATCACTCGGCGTCGTCGGCGGCGGATCACTCGGCGTCGTCGGCGGATCGCTCGGCGTTGTCGGATCCGGAGCAGGGGTCGTCGGCACAGGGGTGCCGGTGCCGATCACCGGATCAGGGGTAGGAGCGGACCCGCCGCCGGGAGCCGGGTTGGCGCCGCTGGGAGTTCCCGAACCGGCGGCGGCTCCGCCTCCGGCTGCAGCTGCGGCAGCCGTGGCAGCAGCCTCCGACGGCCTGCTGGTTGGCGAGGCCTCCACGTTGAGTCCCGCGGCACTGGACACCGGCCCGCTGTCCTTCTTCTTAGCGCTGGCCTCGATCCCCACCTGGTTTGGCACTACGCCGGCTTCTACACTGCCGATGCCGGAGCCGCCGGCGCCTGAACCGGACGGTTCTGAACCGCCGCTGCCTGGCGTAGTGCCGGGCTCTTTCGGCGCCTCCGGGGCGAGCATTGCTGTGAGGTTGCTCAATGCATCGGGGCTCTGGGCGGTGGTTGCCGTGAGCCCGGTAAGGATTGCTGCGGCCGCGGCCACCGCGGTCAGCCGGACAGAGGCACGGGGGGCATGGGCGCCCCCCTTGGTTCTGCCCCGGGCGCTGTGTGCACCAACGGCAGACGGACCGGCTTCGGTCTTACGGGACCAGCTGGGCCGGCGGCCCGCAACTGACAGCGCTTCGGCAGCCACCGGGCCGTCAGCGGCTGGCAGCACGGCCGCGGCTTTCGGCGGTTCAGCGGTGGCGTCGGGCTGCAGCCTGGACACCGCCGCACCAAGGCAGATGGACGATTTTGGATCAGCGTCCACCGCAATGGGGCGGTCCAGCTGTTCCGAAATCAGCTGCGCCACCAGCGGTATCCGTGACGACCCGCCGATCAAAAGGACGGCTGAGAGGTCGGCGGGGGTGAGTCCGAGCTCGTGGAGCGAATTCTCCAGCGCGTCCACGGTCTCGCGGATGGGCCCGTCAATCATGGCTTCAAATTCGGAGCGGACCAGCCTGACCTGCTGCTGGACCCCTGGAAGCAGGACCGAAATGCTCGCCTCACTGTCGGAGGAGAGGGCCTCCTTGGCCTCAACACACTCCCGCCGAAGCCGGGCGAGGGCTGCGAGCGTGCCGGGCGCGGTGGGATCAACGCCGGTGAGGGCTTCCCCCACGTGCTCTGCTACATGCCGCAGGACTGCTGCGTCGAAATCCGCACCGCCCAGCCCCTCAATCCCCTCGGGACGGCCGGCGAGCTCGAAGTGGCCTGCCCCGACCTTCCTAAGGACGGCCGTGTCAAAGGTTCCGCCGCCCAGATCGTAGACGGCAATGATGCTGCCGTCTTCCACCCGCACCTGCGAGGCGTAGTGAAGCGCCGCGGCTTCAGGCTCGCTAACGAGGCTGACGTTCGCAAGGCCTTTGGCGGCGAGCGCGCGGAGGATGAGCTCAGTGCGGTGCGCGCCCCAGGATGCGGGGTGGGAAAGAACGATGTCTGACGGCGGTGCGCCCTCGCGTTCTTCGGCACGGTCCGCGACCCAGCGTGCCATGGTGGCGAAGACTTCCTCGGCCGGGAGTGAGAGGGTGCCGACGGAAATCGGGACTTCATCCCCCACCCGGCGTTTGAACTCGCGGACCACGCGCTCCGGGGTGTCAAGGCCGCGGCGCTCGGCAGCCTCCCCCACAAGGACGGGACCTTCCTCCGGGTAGTAGACCACCGAGGGCACAGCCATTCCGCGGAGCCCCAAGGGAAGGCTCTCCGGAACTCGCTGTGCATCAGTACGGACTACGGCGGCGGCTGTGAAGCTGGTCCCGACATCTATGGCGAGAACGTAACTCATAGGAACCTCGGCAAGAACGCTGCGAGTTGTCTGCAAGCTTCATCACGGACAACTCCCACCACGTTAGCACCACCGTCTTCGCGGCGACACCCTTATTCATACATCGATTGGTGTATTACCCGCCCGGTACTAAGTTACGCAAAGAAACCCCAGTTCAGAGCCCCGAATAGGAGTGCAGCCCGTTGAAGAACTGGTTGACGATCGTGAAGTTGAAGACAACACAGAGGTAGCCGACCACCGAGAGCCAAGCGGCGCGGGTGCCGGTCCAGCCGCGGGTGGCCCGGGCGTGCAGGTAGCCTGCGTAGACCACCCAGATTACGAAGGTCCAGACTTCCTTGGTGTCCCAGCCCCAGAAGCGTCCCCAGGCTTTTTCAGCCCAGATGGCACCGAACATCAGGGTGAAGGTCCAGCCGATGAACGCGATGGCGTTGATCCGGTACGAGAGGTTTTCCAGGCTCAGGGCTGAGGGCACCAGCCGCATGAACCCGAGCTTGTCCGCACCGCCGGCAGCAATGGTTTTCTGCCGGTGGGACTGGACCAGCTGCAGGGCGGACATGGCGAAGGTGAGGGTGAAGAGAGCCGAGGAAAGGACGGCAATGGAGACGTGGATGATCAGCCAGTAGCTCTGCAGCGCCGGTACCAGGTGGCCCACGGGGGTCCAGTAGGCAACCGAAGCAGCCACCAGCATAATTATCGCCAGCCCCACTACAAACGTGCCGAGGAACCTCAGGTCGCGGCGGATCAGCACCAGCAGGAACACGGCCACCGCCACGAAAGCGCCCGTGGTCAGGAATTCATACATGTTGCCCCACGGCACACGGCCTGCACCCAGGGCCCGGGTGACCACGCCGGCGGCATGGATCAACGCGCCGAGGACGGTCAGCGCCACGGCCACCCGTGCAGGGGCGCGGCGCTCGGCCGCATAGCGCATGTCGGCGTCGGCGGTGAGACCGGCCCCTGAGGCATTGCGGCCTTCCCCGGAAACGGACGACGACGGCCGCTCGGCCCGCCCCACGGGTCCGGCTAGGTGCGAGGACCCGGCCCTGTCCGCCGCCGCGCCCGCGTCAACGGATTCGCCCGCGTCAACGGATTGGCCAGTGCCAACAGAGGCGCCAGAGGCTCCCGCCATCGCGGGCACCCGGGCTCCCGCGGCAGCCGCAGCCCGCAGGTCAACTGCGCGAAGCGCCTTGCTGCTCTTGGCGAGATCCCAGGCGAAAGCGATGAAGGCCACGGTGTACGTGCCGGCGGCGAGCAGCATAAAGAGCTCGCTGTACTGGCCCATGGTTTCGTTGATGGCAAAAGGCATTACTGGTCCTTTGTGGGTCCGGCGGGGCCGGCAGGGATGGTGAGCGAGTCTGCGCCATTATGGTCCTGGCGGCTGGGATTTTGCTGGGGATCGCCGTGCTCATCGGCAGGGTCCGGCTGGAGCTGCCATTCGTCGGCGAGGAGTTTGCGGATGGTGGCCGCTTCGGCCGCGAGACGGTGGTCTTCACCGCGGGCCAGGAGGCCGTACTCCACCATGGTCCGGCCGTCGTCGTGCGTCCCGGTCCGGATCCAGACGCGGCGGCGGTTGACGTAGAGGGAGACGATGAGCCCGCCCACGGCCAGCAGCGCGAAAATCAGGGCGTACAGCTGGCCGGGGTTGTGGTGGATATCCACGCCCACGTACCGTTTCACGCCGTCGAAGCTGATGCTGCCTTTGCCGTCCGGCAGGGTGTAGCTGCTGCCCGGGGCGAGGGTGATGCCGCCGGCGTCGAGGTTCCGGGCATTCAGCGGCGTGAGGTCCTTGACGTCGATCTCGAAGACGTTCTGGGGTGCGCCGTCGTCCAGGCCAAGATCGCCGTAGTACGAGTTCAGGGACAGCTGCGGGTTGAACAGGTCCGGATCGCCACTGAAGGACACACCTTCCTCGGTAATGAATGCGGTGGGGAGGAAGAACCCCTGGAAGCCGAGCTGCTCGGGCTTCGCGTCCGGGACCTTGATCACCAGGGAGGAGTAGTAGTTATCGCCCTGCAGCTTGGCCACCACGGGGCCTTGCATGGCAACGTTGCCGTCGCCATCGCGGATGGTGACCACCGGGGCGTAGCCGTTGCCTGTCAGGTAGATGCTGGTGCCGCCCAGGGTCACGGGTTCGTTGACCTTGAGGACTTCCTGCCTGGCCGGGGCGTCCGGGGTTTCCTTGGTGGTCACGTCAGCGGTGAAGTCGATGGGCTGGCCCACCTTGCCTTTGGATTCGCGGTCGAAGGTGACGGCGAACTTGTCCAGCTGGATGGAGTACGGCTGCAGCTGGCTGGACTGGAAGTTGGTTCCCGGGTTGAACTGGTCATAGCCCACCAGGGTGTTCACGAAGGTATCGCCCTCCACCAGGATGCGCTGACCGCTGTACCCGAACAGTCCGCCGATCGCCACGGAGACCAAAACCCCGATCAACGAGGTGTGGAACACCAGGTTCCCCACCTCCTTCGCGAAGCCGCGCTCGGCACCCAAAGACGGCCGCGCGCCGTCGTCGTCCCTCACCTCAACGCGGTAACCGCGCTTCTTCAGCAGTCCGGCGGCGCTGCGGATGGCGTCCGACGCCGGGAGGCCGGCTTCGGCGGGAACCACCAGAGTGCCGTACTCGGGGAGGCGGGAGAGCCGTTTGGGCGTCCGCGGCGGCTGCGAGCGCATGGCCTTGAAGTGGGCGATGGCGCGCGGCACTACACAGCCGATCAGCGAAATGAAGAGCAGGATGTAGATGGCCGAGAACCAGGCCGAGGAGTAGACATCGTAGAGCTGCAGGGTGTCCAGCAGCTTCCCGTAGTCCGGGTTGTCCTTAATGTACTGCGTCACCACCGACGGGTTGGCCGGGCGCTGCGGGAACAGGGAGCCCGGCACTGCAGCCACAGCCAGGAGCAGGAGCAGGAAAAGCGCGGTGCGCATGCTGGTCAGCTGCGTCCAGGCCCACCGAAGCATCTCCACCGGCCCCAGTGTGGGGAGGGCTGCCTCTGACTTGGCCGTGGCAACGGGAGCCGGGGACTTCTTGTTTGCTTTCACGCGCTCGCTCATCAGATCGGCAACTTCACATCGGTTTGGAACCAGTACTGCAGTTCGGTGACCCAGGTTCCCCAGACGCCGCTGGCCATCAGCAGGCCCAGCACCACCAGGATGCCCCCGCCGGTTCTCTGGATGGCCAGGCGGTGCTTGCGGAAGAAGGACATCACGCCCATGCCACGGCGCACAGCCAGGGCAATCAGGAGGAAGGGGATGCCCAGGCCCAGGCTGTAGACGAAAGCCAGGAAGGCGCCCTTTGCTGCGGAGGAACCGCCGGACAGGCTCAGGAGCTGCACGGCAGAGTACGTGGGACCAATGCAGGGGGCCCAGCCCAGGCCGAAGGTGATGCCCAGCAGCGGTGCACCCCACAGGCCGGCCGGCGGCTTGGCGTGGATCTTCGCGTCACGCTGCAGCCACCCGAAACCGCCCATGAACACCACGCCCATAATGATCACCAGGATGCCCAGGAGCTGGGTGATCCAGGCGTTCTGGGAGCCGGTGATCAGGGTGCCGAGCTGGCCGAATGCCCCGCCGAGCAGGACAAAGATCACCGAGAATCCAAGGACGAAGAGGCCGATGCCGGCGAGCATCCGGCCGCGCTTTTGCTTTTGCAGGTCCACGCCACTGAGGCCGGTGACGTAACCAAGGTAGCCGGGTACCAGTGGCAGCACGCAGGGCGAGAGGAAGGAAACCAGGCCGGCCAACAGCGCCACCGGGATGGCAAGCAGCAGCGAGCCGTTCAGGATGGCTTCGGCGAAGGGGCTGTTCACGGTCCGGGGCCGCCGCTACTCTGCCACGGCGGCGGTGATGAGGGCTTTGAGGGTGCCCCGCTGGATTTCGCCCAGGACGCGCGAGGCCACCCGGCCCTGCTTGTCCAGCACCAGCGTGGTGGGGACGGCGCCGGGAGGGACAATGCCGGAGACGGCCAGGAGCACACCGCCGTCCTTGTCATCAAAGCTGGGGTAGGTCAGGTTGAACGATTTGTCGAAGGCCTCGGCAGTGGCTTTTTCGTCGCGCAGGTTGACGCCGAAGAACTGTGTGCCCTGGTCCTTGAACTCTTGGTGCAGCTCTTCGAGGATGGGAGCCTCCACCCGGCAGGGGGCGCAGGCGGCAAACCAGAAGTTCAGGACAGTGACCTTGCCCTGGAAATCCGCGGGGGTCACGGTGGTCCCGTTGAACAGGGTGCCGTTGACGGCGACGGCCGCCTTGCGGTCCCCCGCGGCAAATTCGGTCACCGAGCCATCGCCTGCCACATAGTTCTTGTTGTCGCCGGCTTTGGCCTGCTGGGCCAGCGCATCCTCCTGCGCGCAGCCGGAAAGCCCCAGCGTGAGGGCAGTCAGTGCTGCGCCGCCGGCAGCGAGAACTGAGCGACGGGAGGTTGTGTGGCCGGGGGTGCTGGGTCCGTTTGTCACGGTCAGGCTCCCGGAGTGGTGGCGGCGCCGGGCAGAAGGGCGGCAGCGGGCTCACTGTACTCAACGCGCAGGAGCGAGCCGTCGTCGTCGAACACCAGGGAGGTGATGGACGTCAGCGTGCACTCGCGTTTGCGCGGGTCATGCCACAGCGGACGGCCCTCGGCGCTGAGCCGGGTGGCCCAGATGGGAAGCTGGTGGCTGACCATGATGGCCTCGGGCCCGTTGCTGCCAAAGTCTCCTTCAGCGAGTTCGATGGCGCGGAGCCGGGCGTCCTGGACGGCTGCCTGGACGCGGGCTGCCTGCGCCTTATAGGGCTCGCCCCAGGACGGCCTGAGCGGGTTGACCAGATGCGGCCAGTGCTTGGGCTTGCGGAGCTCGGCCTTGGTGACCTTCATGCCCTGGAAGTAGTTTTCGGCCTCGATGATGCGTTCGTCGGTGTGGATCTCGAGACGCAGCGCCTCGGCAGTGGGTACCGCCGTTTCCTGGGCCCTGACCAGAGGCGACGCGGCAAGGTAAACGATCCGCGCGCCCAAGGCGGCACGCTCACTGAAGTGCGCGGCGAGGGTCTGCGCCATCTCCTGGCCGAGCTCGGAGAGGTGGAATTCGGGCAGCCTGCCGTACAGAACGCCGTCGGGATTGTGGACCTCGCCGTGGCGGAGCAGATGGACAGTGGCTTGGGGCATGTTTACCAGTTTCTCAAAGATGGCGTGCGATCCGAAATCTTCTACATCCAGTAGAACTGAAAGTTTAGGAAAAATGTTCCGGACGGGGGTGACAAAGATGCAAATGCATGTATATAGTGGATGCAGAGGATGGTTGATATTTCAACTGATGAAGCATCAAGCTATCCGGCACTACCACCCGACAAACTCAAGGAGATACACCATGGCTCTTCCCACCGACGTCACCACCGGCACCTGGACCCTCGACAACTCACACAGTGAGATCGGCTTCACCGTCCGGCACGCAGGCATCAGCAAGGTCCGCGGCCAGTTCAAGGAAGCAACCGCAACCCTGGACCTCGCGGAGAACGTGGCTGATTCCAAGATCAACGCCACCATCCAGACCGCAAGCTTCGATTCCGGCGATGTGAACCGCGACGGCCACGTCCGCGGCGAAGACTTCTTCGACGTCGAGAAGTTCCCGGAAATCTCCTTCGTCTCCAACGGCCTGGTGGCCAACGGCAACAGCTACGAGCTGACCGGTGACCTCACCATCAAGGGTGTTACCCGCCCCGTCTCGCTCGAGACCGAGTTCAACGGTGTGGCAGTGGACCCGTTCGGCATGACCCGCGCCGGCGTCTCCGCCGAAACCACCATCAGCCGCAAGGACTTCGGCCTGACCTGGAACGCCGTGCTCGAAGCCGGCGGTGTGCTGGTCAGCGACAAGGTTGCCATCAACCTTGAGCTGGCGTTCATCGCCCCCGCAGCCTAAGTTCCCTCGTTCAGATCACACCCCGGCCGCCGGTTTTCCCCAGGAATCCCGGCGGCCGGGGTGCTGCGTTTAAGGGGTGCACTGATTAAAGGATGCTTGCGTTTATCCCGGATCACCTTGCCGGAATGGCCCGCTGCGGGACCGGCCGGGGGTACGGTGGAGGTAAGCCGTACTGGGGGCAGGGCCAGTGGACTGTACCCAGCAGCCGAACTGATATCCGACCTGCAAAGGACCGCTCATGAGCACCCCCTCCGTCCCGCCTCCCGTTCCGAATGAACCCGAGCCCGGCAACCAGCCCCCGGCACCCCGCTACGGCGAGAACAGCCCGCAGTTCGGGCAGCCCACTCCGCCGGCGCCGCAGTACGGACAAAACGCACCCCAGTACGGGCAGAATGCTCCCCAGTACGGACAAAACGCACCCCAGTACGGGCAGAACCAGCCCCAGTTCGGTCAGAACCCGCCGCAGTACGGCCAGGGCACGCCCCAGCCGCCGGTGTACGGCCAGCAGCCTTACGGGCAGTCCCCCTACGCCCAGTACCCCTCCGAGCAGCCCCAGGCTGGCGGAGCCGCGGGGATTCCCAAACTGGTGAACATCTCGTTCTGGCTCCTCATTGCGTCCGGCGCCATTTTTGTGATCTCGACGCTTTTGGGGATCAACACCCTCGACGATCCCCAGATGCGGGGCACGTTCGAAGAAGCCATGCGGAGCGGCGGGGGAGCCGGCGCGGATGTGACGTACGAGGACCTCCAGGGCGTCATCGCCGGAACCCTCGTGGCCTTCGCCATCATTGGCGCCGCACTGTACGCACTGGTGGCTTTCTTTGTCCGCAAGGGCAAGAACTGGGCCCGGATCCTGGGCACCGTTTTCGCCGCCCTCTCCATCTTCGGGCTCTTCGGTGTCCCCAGTTTCGCAACCCTGGGAACCCTCGCAGGCATCGCCGCCATCGTGCTGCTGTACCTGCCCGCCGCGGCTCCGTACTTCCGTAAGCAGCAGCCCTTCGCCAATCCTTACGGCACCCCGGGCAACCCCTACGGCCAGTAACCCCACCGCCGGCCCTACCTCCCGGCCAGGACGCTCTCTCACTTACCGCAGGAAAAACCCTAACGCTCTATCACTCTCTTCAGGAGAGTGATAGAGCGTTTTGGTTTGGGCGACGGGAAGTGACAGAGCGTTGTGGAAAACCGTGCAGAAAGTGCGAGAGCGTTTGGGGGGGCGAGGTGCGCGTATGTCGGCGCGCGGGGCGAGGGATAAAAGGGGGCGCGGGGCGAGGCAGTCGGCGCGCGGGGTAAAGCGTGGGGGTGAGGCGGGGACTTAGGCGGTCTGCTCGGGGGCCTGTTCCGGGGCCTGGGCGCGTTGAGCGTGGTAGGCCAGGATCTGCAGTTCGGTGGCCATGTCCACCTTGCGGAGGTTGACGCTGGCCGGCACCTGCAGCATCACGGGGGCGAAGCTCAGGATGCTGTGGACGCCGGCCGCCACCACGCGGTCGCACACCTTTTGTGCCACTGCGGCCGGCAACGCCAGGACCACCATGTTCGCCCCGGTACGGTGAAGCACCGTCTCAAGGTCGGCGACGTCGCTCACGCGCAGCCAGCCCACTTCATTGCCAACTACCATCTGGTCCGCGTCAAAAATTGCCACCACATCAAACCCGCGGGACTCGAATCCCCCGTACCGGGCCAGGGCCTTGCCCAGGTTGCCGGCGCCAACAATGGCAACCTTCCAGTCACGCATCAGGCCGAGGGCCGCGGAGATGTGGCGGCTCAGGTACTGCACCTCGTAGCCGACCCCGCGCGTGCCGTAGGAGCCCACGTGGGAGAGGTCTTTGCGCAAGGTGGAGGAGCTGACGCCGGAGGCTTCCGCCAGGGACTCTGACGACACCCGCTCCACACCCTCTGACAGCAGGGTGTTCAGGGCGCGCAGGTAAATGGTCAGCCGGGCCACGGCTGCGGGCGGGATTTGTTTGGCGGGGTCGGCGCCGTGCAAAGCCGGCGCTTCGGGGACAACCGGGGATGATTCCAGCGAAGATGTCACTGTCCCCTCCATCCCGTCGCGTTGTGCCTCCACTCTAGAGCCCCGCCGCCGGTGCCAACAAAGCCTGCGCCATTGTGCGTAACCGCGTCCTTACTGGGCCATGGCGCGTTGGAGAACCCGTGCCAGCCGGATTTCATCGATCTTCCAGAAGTCCCGCTGGATGCCGTCCACCAGCACCACCGGGATTTCCTCGGCGTACCGCTCCCGCAGTTCAGGAAGACCGTCCACCAACTGCTCGGTCCATTCAAGTCCGAGTGAGGCAGAAACGCGTTCGACGGCGTCGCGCGCCTCTGCGCACAGGTGACAGTCAGCTTTGGTGATGAGCACGATGTCCGGTTTCGCCATGCATTAACCGTATCCCCCTTTGGGCAGGACCGCGGGGCGGGGGCTGCGGCGCCCCGGGCATTGACTAGACTCGTGGACATGCCCGAGGAGAAGTACGTCGCTGTTCTCACGCAGCCGGATGCGATGCCGCAGACCAGTGAAGCCGCCTTCTTCGACGTCGACAACACCCTCATGCGCGGCGCCAGCCTTTTCCACGTTGCCCGCAAGATGCACCAGCGCGGCGCCTTCACCCTGACGCAGGCTGCCGGATTTGCCTGGAAGCAATTCAAGTTTGTGGCCCGCGGCGAGAACATGGACGACGTCCACGCGGTCCGCGATTCGGCCCTCACGCTCGCAGAGGGCATCACCGTGGAAGACGTCAAGGCCCTGGGCGAAGAGGTCTACGACGAGATGATCGCGTCCAGGATCTGGCCCGGAGCCAAAGCCCTCGCCCAGCAGCATCTCCGCGTGGGCAGGCGCGTCTGGCTGGTCACTGGCACGCCCATCGAGGTTGCCGCGGTGATCTCAAGCCGGTTGGGCCTCACCGGCGCGCTGGGCACCGTGGGTGAGATCGCTGACGGAATGTACACCGGCCGGCTGGTGGGCGACATCCTGCACGGCTCCGCCAAGGCTGTGGCCGTCCAGGAACTCGCAGACCTGGAAGGCCTGGACCTGAAGCGTTGCTGGGCTTACAGCGATTCGTACAATGACATTCCGCTGCTGACCCTCGTGGGGCACCCGGTGGCCATCAACCCGGATGCCAGGCTCCGCCGCCACGCACGCGACCACAACTGGCCGGTCTACGACTTCCGCTCCGGCCGCCGCGCCGCCACCCTGGGACTCAAAGCGGCCACAGCCTGCGGCGCCGTCTACGGCCTCTGGCGCGGCTTCGCCCGCATCCGCGGCCCCCGGGTCTAGCCTGCCGCGCAACGGTTGCCCTCGACGTTTCACGTAGGAGCGCATCGCGGCCGAACGAGCGACAGAGGTCGCCCAGCGACCGGCGGAGCTCCTTTCGGTCGTGTCTAAGCGACGGTGAAACGTGGATGGCAACCTCCCGAAGACACAAAAATGCCCGCTGCCGGGAAGGCAACGGGCATTTCACGCAGTCCGAAGTATCTCTACTTCTTATTGCGGCGCTGGTGACGGGTCTTGCGAAGCAGCTTGCGGTGCTTCTTCTTGGCCATACGCTTGCGACGCTTCTTAATAACTGAACCCACGAAAGTTCCTCACAAACTAGATGCAGTACCTGTCTGATGGAACTGGTCCGTGAGCAGAGCTACAGACTGAAACAACTGACAGATTCTTACAATGACGTAAAACGTTCCTTAACAGGGTACCGCTTCTTTGCGGCGACTACTGACGGCAGCCTTTCCAGGGGCTGAAACCAGCGACATGTGTGCCTGGACTGCAGCCTGACTTGCGTTGGTGCTGATCAGGCGGTTTCGGAGTGGCCGTCCACCACAGCACCCTTGAGGTACTGTTCGACGGCGCTCTCCGGCACGCGGTACGAGCGGCCGAAACGCACCGCAGGCATTTCACCGGAATGGACCAACCGGTAAACGGTCATTTTGGAGACGCGCATGACCTCGGCCACTTCGGCGACGGTCAGGAACTTCGCGTTTGAGAAGTTCTGTTCTGCGGACATTTCCCTATTCCTTTGCTGACGGATGACGTGCATTGACCCCAGCTGTGTTTCCATTGCGGTGTGCCGATGCTGAGCCATCCACCAACCATGTGATAGATACTCTAGAGGTTCATGGGGCTGTAGTGAAAGTCATTGCGGGTAATCATTCCGCCGAGCGCCGCTTGCGTGCGGACGCCGCCAGCTGGTTGAGCACAGATACGGATACCTCCCAGTCCATGCACGCGTCCGTGACGCTCTGCCCGTAGACCAGCTCGGACCGCCCGGCAGCATGTTCAGCCACGTCAAGGTTCTGGGCACCGCCCACCAGGAAGCTCTCCAGCATGACCCCTGCAATGGCCTGCGCCGACTGGCCGCCGTCCTCCAGCTGCGCACCGATTTCCAGGGCAACTTCCGCCTGCCGGTGGTGGCTCTTGCCGCTGTTGGCGTGGCTGGCGTCCACGATCAGCCGCGGGTTCAACGCCTTTACGGCGAGCTTGCCGGAGGCGCTTTTGACGTCGGCAGCCGAGTAGTTGGGCCCCTTGCGGCCGCCACGGAGGATCACGTGCGTGTCCGGATTCCCGGCGGTGGCCACCAACGCCGCCCGGCCCTCGCCGTCGATCCCCAGGAATGCCTGAGCGGCGCCGGCGGCACCGCATGCATCGATCGCAACCTGGAGGTCGCCGTCGGTCCCGTTCTTGAAGCCGATGGGCATGGACAGGCCGGACGCCAGCTGGCGGTGGATCTGGCTTTCGGTGGTACGCGCGCCGATGGCTCCCCACGAGATCAGGTCCGCCATGTACTGCGGGCTGATCGGCTCGAGGAACTCGGTGGCGGTGGGCAGTCCGAGGGCGGTGACCTGCTGGAGGAACTGGCGGGCGGTCCGGAGCCCGGTTTCCATGTCGTGGCTGCCGTCCAGGCGCGGATCGTTGATCAGGCCCTTCCAGCCCACGGTGGTGCGCGGCTTTTCGAAGTAGGCCCGCATCACGATCAGGAGGTCTTCCTTGTGCTTCTCCGCCTGGCTCACCAGCCGGCGGGCGTACTCCAGGCCGGCCTTGGGATCGTGGATGGAGCAGGGGCCAACAATGACCAGCAGCCTGTCGTCCACGCCGTCCATGATGGCCCGGACCTCATCGCGGCCGCGTTCGACGACGCCGGCCACCCGGGCGTCCAGCGGCAGCTCTGCGATGAGCGCCTGGGGCGTGGGCAGCGGCGTGAATTCGCTGACGCGGAGGTTGGACGTGGATTTCGCTGCGGCTGCGCCCGGAGCTGCGCCTGACTCTGCGCTGGCGGGAGTGGTGGTGAGGGCTGGTGCGGTGTTCATGTGGGGTCCTGTTCCGGAGAGGAAGCGGGCCCGAATTCAGAACCCGCCGGGAAATGGCGAAGGGCAGAGAATGATCTCTGCCCTGTTGGCTCTGAAGGTGATTGGATGCGTGTCAGTTAGACGCGGGCCCCTCCAGAGCCAACGAAAAATACGCATACCAACGGTTTGTCATAGCCACACCATAACCACGCCCCGCGCCACCGGCAAAATCCAGCCACCTGCCGGCGTCACACCAGGTGTCACACACGCCGGCACCGGCTCAGCCCAGGAGCTTGCGGAGGAACTGCAGCTGCCTGATCCAGTGGTGCTCCTGGCCGCCCTCGTGGTTGTTGAACCGGTAGACCTCGATGTCCTTGGCGGCCCCGCTCCCGGACGCGCCGCCAAAACCCGCCCCGTACGCGTTGAAGCTGGCGAACACCGTGGACGGCGGGCAGATATCGTCCATCTGCGCCGCTGAGTACAGGGCCGGGACGGTTGCCCACCGGGCCAGGTTGACGCCGTCGAAGTAGTTCAGCACGTCCAAAATAGGCTCGTAGCGTTCCCGGTGCCGGGCCAGGAAGGCCGCGATCTCGGGGTAGGGGCCCCTGGGCGTGATGTCGATGGCACGGGGGAAGTCCTGCAGGAAGGGGACGTCGGGCAGCGCGGCGATCACGCCGTCGAGCCTTCCGGCCACCAGCCCGGCCGTTGCAACCACGATGCCGCCGCCCTGGCTGACGCCGGCGAGGACCACGCGGGAGGCATCCACCTCCGGGTGGGACTGGGCGGCTTCCACAGCGCGGAAAGCGTCAACATAGACCCGGCGGTAGTAGTAGTCCTCGCGGCTGCCCACCCCCCTGGTCATCAGGCCCGCATAGGCTACGTCGCCGGCGGACGGGTGCGGGTCCGGGGTGTTGCCGAGCGTCCCGCCGTAGCCCTGCCCCCTGGTGTCCATAATGAACTGCGCATAGCCCGCCTGGGCCCACCTGGTGTCCTGGTTGACCAGGCCGCGGCCGCCCGAGTAGCCGGCGTAATGAACGACGACGGGGAGCGGGGTTCCGGGGGCACGGTTCGCCGGGAGGTGGAGCCAGCCTTTGATCGGCGCACCGCCGTAGCCGTTGAACGTGACGTCGAACGTGTCGATGACGGCGAGGTAGTTCTCCACCGGTTCGAACGCGGCCGCGAGCGGGTACGCCCGGGCCTGATCAATGGTGCTGTCCCAGAAGGCCTGCAGGTCAGCGGGCGGCGTGACGGCTGAGGTGTAACCGCGCAGCTGGTCGAGAGGCAGGTCAAAGAGTGGCATCAGGCGGGTCCTTCCTGGGGTTAAAGCGATTCTAGAGCCGGGCGAGCTGCGGGGTGAACGTCTGCAGGGCGTGGCTGTTGACCACCAGACGCCGCAGTTCCCTGAGCCCGCCGGTGATCTGCCCGGCCGCGCGGGCCTGGACCAGGATGTTGCCCAGTGCCGTGGCCTCGACGGGTCCTGCCACCACGCGTTTGCCCGTGGCATCCGCGGTGAGCTGGCAGAGCAGCCGGTTCTGTGAGCCGCCGCCCACCACGTGGACCACGTCCACAGCCTGGTCGGCGAGGCGTTCGGCGTCGCGGATGGTGCGGGCGTAGCCGGTGGCGAGGCTGTCCATGATGCAGCGGGTGATGGCCGTGGGATCATCCGCCAGGAGGTCCCCGGTGCGGCGGACGGCGGAGCGGATCCGGTCCGGCATGTTGTCCGGGGCGATGAAATAGGGATCGTCAGGGTTGATCTGCGGCCCGCCCGAAGGCAGTGCCGCAGCAGCGGTCAGCAGCGCGCCGAGCTCCGGGGTGAAGCCTTCCGCTGTCCAGGTCCGCTGGCATTCGCTGAGCAGCCAGAGGCCGCCCATGTTGCGGAGGTAGCGGATGGTGCCGTCCACGCCGCGTTCGTTGGTGAAGTTCGCTGCCCGGCTGGCCTCGGTCAGGACCGGGTGCTTGAGCTCCAGTCCCACCAGCGACCAAGTTCCCGAGGAAATGTAGGCGAAGTTGTTTTCCTGCGCGGGGACGGCGGCGACGGCGGACGCGGTGTCGTGCGAGCCGACGGCCACCACCTTGGTGCCGGCGGGCAGTCCCACGCGGGACGCGACCTCCGGCAGCAGGGTGCCCACGGTTTCGCAGGGTTCGATCAGCGGCGGGAACAGCTTTTTGGGCAGGCCCAGGGCGCTGAGGAACTCCGTGGCCCACTCCCCCGCCACGGCGTCAAACAGGCCGGTGGTGGAGGCGTTGGTGGATTCAGTCCGGCGCTGCCCGGTCAGGAGGAACGCAATCAGGTCCGGGATCAGGAGGGCCTGCAGGCCGTCCAGGTCCGGCTCGGTGGCCAGCTGGTAGAGGGTGTTGAACTGCAGGAACTGCAGGCCCGTGGTGCCGTAAAGCCGGGCACCGTCCAGTTTTTCGTGCACGGGTGCGACGGCGGCGCGGCTGCGGTCATCGCGGTAGCTGTACGGCTGCGCGGTGAGTTCGCCCTTCGCGTCTACCAGGCCGTAGTCAACAGCCCAGGTGTCGATGCCGATGCTCGTGATGGTTTCGTTCTTTGCCGCCGCTGCCGTGGCAGCAGCCGCGAGGCCCGTCAGCACCTCGGCGAACAGGGCGTCGAAATCCCAGCGGAGTCCGCCGTCGAGCTCCACCACACCGTTGGGGAAGCGGTGGACCACTTCGAGCTCAACGCCGGGGCCGCTCACACGGCCCAGGATGACGCGGCCGGAGGAGGCGCCAATATCCACCGCGGCGAAAACACTGCCGGCAGAGGCCTGGCCGGAGGGGCCAGCGGCGGACACCGCCCCGGCTGTTGCCGGGGCGGTGTCCTGTGCTGCTGTTTTGCTCATCGCAGGAAGGCTGCTGCCACACCGGCGTCCACGGGGATGTGGAGTCCGGTGGTGTGGGACAGTTCCGCGCTGGTGAGCACCGCTGCGGCGTTGGCCACGTGCTCGGGCAGGACTTCGCGCTTGAGCAGGGTCCGCTGGGCGTAGTACTTGCCCAGTTCCTGCTCGTCCACGCCGTAGACCGCAGCGCGCTTGGCGCCCCAGCCGCCGGCGAAGATCCCTGAGCCGCGGACCACGCCGTCGGGGTTGATGCCGTTGACGCGGATGCCGTGCTCACCGAGTTCGGCTGCGAGCAGGCGGACCTGGTGGGCCTGGTCTGCCTTGGTGGCGGAGTAGGCGATGTTGTTCGGGCCGGCGAAGACGGAGTTCTTGGAGGAGATGTAGATGACGTCGCCGCCCATTTCCTGGGCGATCATCACCTTCGCTGCGGCCTTGGAAACCAGGAACGAGCCCTTAGCCATCACGTTGTGCTGCAGGTCCCAGTCCTTCTCGGTGGTCTCCAGCAGCGGCTTGGAGATGGACAGCCCGGCGTTGTTGACCACCAGGTCCAGCCCGCCGAACGCGAGCACGGCGGCGTCGATCGCGGCGATGACCTGTGCCTCGTCCGTGACGTCTGCCTGGACACCGATGGCAACGTCCGCGCCGCCAAGTTCCGCGGCGACGGCCTGGGCGTTCTCAAGGTTCAGGTCGGCAATGACCACGCACGCGCCGTCGGACGCCAACCGAGTGGCGATTGCCTTGCCGATGCCCGACGCCGCACCGGTCACCAAAGCGATGCGGGTCGCGTGGGACTTGGGCTTGGGCAGGCGGGCCAGCTTGGCCTCCTCCAGCGCCCAGTACTCGATCCGGAACTTCTCGGATTCCTCGATCGGGGCGTAGGTGGAGATCGCCTCGGCACCGCGCATCACGTTGATGGCGTTGATGTAGAACTCGCCTGCCACGCGGGCGGTCTGCTTGTTCGCGCCGTAGGAGAACATGCCCACGCCCGGGATCAGGACAATCGCCGGGTCAGCGCCGCGCAGCGCCGGGGAATCAGCGTCGGCGTGGCGGTCGTAGTAGGCCTGGTAATCCACCCGGTACTCAGCGTGAAGTTCCTTCAGCCGGGCGATGGAGTCCTCGATGGACGCGTCGGCGGGCAGGTCAAGGATGAGCGGCTTGACCTTGGTGCGCAGGAAGTGGTCCGGGCAGGAGGTGCCCAGCGCACCGAGGCGCGGGTGCTCGGCCGCTGCGAGGAAGTCAAGGACGACGGCGTCATCACTGAAGTGCCCCAGCTGCGGCTTGTCGGTGGACGCCAGTCCCCGGATCACCGGGGCCAGCGCGGCGGCCTTGGCGCGGCGCTCGGCCTCGGGCAGGGCACCGTAACCGTCCAGCGCGGGGCCGAACGGTTCGGCCGTGCCGTTATCTGCGATGTACTTCTCGGCCTGTTCGATGATCCAGAGCGAGTTGGTTTCTGCTTCTTCAGAGGTGGCGCCCCAGGCGGTGATGCCGTGGCCGCCCAGGATGGTGCCGATGGCCTGGGGGTTGGCTTCCTTGATCGCGGCGATATCCAGGCCAAGCTGGAAACCGGGCCGGCGCCAGGGCACCCAGACCACTTTGTTGCCGAAGATCTTGGTGGTCAGGGCCTCGCCGTCCACTGCGGTGGCAATGGCGATCCCGGAATCCGGGTGCAGGTGGTCCACGTGCGCGGCGTCCACCAGGCCATGCATGGCGGTATCGATCGACGGCGCGGCGCCGCCCTTGCCGTGCAGGCAGTAGTCGAACGCGGCCACCATTTCGTCTTCGCGCTCAACGCCCGGGTACACGTTCTTCAACGCATTCAGCCGGTCCAGGCGCAGGACCGCGAGGTTCCCTGCCTGCAGCGTGCCCAGGTCCCCACCGGAGCCCTTGACCCACAAAAGCTCGACGTCCTCGCCGGTGACCGGGTCCTTCTCCGTGCCCTTGGCAGAGGTGTTGCCGCCGGCAAAGTTGGTGTTCCGCTTGTCCGCACCCAGGCGGTTGGAACGGGAAATCAGGTCTTCAACAGTCTTGTTAGTGCTCATGCTCTTATGCGCCCCATCCGGCTTGCTGGCCGCCGACGCGGTCCTCATTGATCTGTTTCTGGTAGCCGCTGGCCTTGAAGGCGGCCATCGGGTCTGCGGGCAGGCCGCGCTCTTCACGCCATGCGGCCAGGATGGGCCGGACGTCGGTGTAGAAGGCATCGTTGAAGACACCGTTGGCAGCCAGGACATCCCCGGAACGCTGGGCCTCTGCCAGGGCGGCGGTGTCCACCAGCATGGCGCGGGCCGTCATTTCCTGGACGTTCAGGACCGAGCGGATCTGGCCCGGGATCTTCTCTTCCAGGTTGTGGCACTGGTCCAGCATGAGGGCCACGCCGGAATCCTTGCCGAAGCCGCCGCCGCGGATGACCTCGTACATGATGCGGAACAGCTGGAACGGATCAGCAGCTCCAACGATCAGGTCATCGTCCGCGTAGAAGCGGGAGTTGAAGTCGAAGGAACCGAGCTTGCCCAGGCGCAGCAGCTGCATCACGATGAACTCGATGTTGGTGCCCGGGGCGTGGTGGCCGGTATCCAGGCAGACCATGGCTTTGTCCCCGAGGGCCAGGGTCTGCGCGTAGGACGTTCCCCAGTCCGGAACATCGGTGTGGTAGAAAGCCGGCTCGAAGAACTTGTACTCAAGGACCAGCCGCTGGTTCTCGCCCAGGCCGGCATAGATCTCCTGCAGGGACTCAGCCAGGCGGTCCTGGCGGCCACGCATGTCGTCCTGGCCCGGGTAGTTCGTGCCGTCCGCCAGCCAGACCTTCAGGTCCTGTGACCCGGTGGCATGCATGATCTCGATGCAGTCCAGGTGATGCGCGATGGCCCGCCGCCGGACCGTCTCGTTGGAGGAGGTCAGGGAGCCGAACTTGTACTCGTCATCCTGGAATGTGTTGGAGTTGATGGTGCCCAAGCCCACGCCCAGGCCCGCCGCGTACTCCTTCAGTGCCGCGTAGTCATCCACCTTGTCCCAGGGGATGTGCAGGGCCACCGTGGGAGCGAGCCCGGTCAGCTCATTCACCTTGGCCGCGTCAGCGATCTTTTCCTGCACGGTCCGCGGGGTGCCCGGCGTACCGAACACCTTAAAGCGCGTACCTGAATTTCCATAAGCCCACGAAGGGACTTCGATGGCAAGCTCTCCGAGCCTGCCCAGCGCCGTTGCTACGTCATTCATGTGGGATTCTCTCCGGTGTTTGTGGTGCTGCGAATACGGTGTGGTGATGCGGGCCCGCTGCAGGAACCCGGGTAGGTCAGCTGGCTGTGGACTCCGCCGCCGCCAGTTGATCGTCAAGATTGAAGACTTCTTCGAGGACGTGGAACCCTTGGTCGGGCACCTGGTCCGGGTTGTCAAAAAGAGTGGCCATCTCGGCCTGCCAGCGCGCATTTACGTCAGCCAGAGCCATCCGGGCGCGGACGGCGTCGAAGTCGTCGCATTCGACGTAGCCGATGAGGAGCCCGTCCTCGCCCAGGAAGAGCGAGTAGTTGTTCCAGCCGGCATTCTTTAGGGCCACGAGCATCTCGGGCCACACGGCAGCGTGGCGGCGCTTGTACTCCCCGATCAGCGCTGGCTGGACCGAGGAACGGAAACACACCCTCATTGGCGACTCTCCTGAACTTTCAAATCTTTGAATCGTTTCATTGTTACGATTCAAAGTACTCTGGAAGACAAGAAGGTGTCAAGCATTCCACTCCCATTGCCCCAAGGAATTACTGGACCCCCAGATCAGCACGGAGAATCATGAACCGCTCAACAAGCATCAAGGACGTCGCCAACCACGCCAGCGTTGCCGTGGGCACCGTCTCAAACGTCCTGAACTACCCGGATCGGGTGTCCCAGCGGACCAAGGAGCGCGTGCTGCGGGCCATCGACGAACTGGGCTTTGTCCGGAATGACGCCGCCCGCCAGCTCCGGGCCGGACACAGCCGGACCATCGGGCTGATTGTCCTGGACGTGGGCAACCCCTTCTTCACTTCTGTGGTGCGCGCAGCCGAAGACGCTGCAGCGCTTCAGGGCAGCGCCGTCCTGCTGGGCGACAGCGGCCACAACGCCAGCCGGGAATCCAATTACATCGACCTTTTCCAGGAGCAGCGCGTCCAGGGACTCCTGATCTCTCCTGTGGGAGACGTCACCGAGCGGCTGAATCTGCTCCGCGACCGCGGCATCCCCACAGTGCTGGTGGACCGGCTGGCCGATGAGGACAAGTACAGTTCGGTCTCCGTGGACGACGACGCCGGCGGTTATCTCGCTGCCCGGCACCTGCTGGACACCGGCCGCCGTCGGCTCGCCTTTGTGGGCGGCCCCACCTCCATCCGCCAGGTGGCCGACCGCCTTCAGGGCGCACGGCGTGCGGTGAAGGAAGAGCCGGACGCCACGTTGGAGGTCCTCGATTCAGACGGGCAGACAGTGCTGGCGGGCCGCAGCGTGGGCAACGTGCTGGTGGAGCGCGGGCGCGGGGACCTTCCGGACGGCATCTTCTGCGCCAACGATCTCCTGGCCCTGGGCGTCATGCAATCCCTGACCATGACGCACACCCTGAAAATTCCCGAGGACATTGCGCTGATCGGTTACGACGACATCGATTTCGCCGTCTCGGCCGTAGTCCCCCTTTCCTCCATCCGGCAGCCCACCGAGGCGCTGGGCCGCACCGCCATCGAGCTGCTGGCGGAGGAACTTGAGTCCAACAGTCCGCGGCACCGGGCCGTGATCTTCACTCCGGAGCTGGTGGTGCGCCAGAGCACCGGGCAGGCTAAAGGCCCCTCCGCGGGTTAGGGTCACCGCTCCGGCCGACGCCTGCAATTTCCTCTTGTCAGGTCCTCCAAACAGTGGGAATCTGCTGGGAGGAGAGAGGTCCGTGAGTCCAATGACACAAAGCACGGAGATCGGCCGCATCGCCGTCGATGAACTGCAGGCATCCTTTCGGGGCGACCTCGTCAGCCCGGATGATGCCGGCTACGACGAACACCGCAGGGTGTGGAACGGATCGATTGACCGCCGTCCCGCACTCATAGCCCGCTGCACCGGCGTCGCGGACGTGCGGGCCGCCATCCGGTTCGGCCGCCTGCACGGCCTTCAGGTCGCCGTGCGGGGAGGCGGCCACAGCTTCCCCGGGCTCTCAGTCTGCGACGACGGGATGGTCATCGATCTCGCGCCCATGAAGGGCATCCGGGTGGACCCCGCGGCGCGGACGGCCCGCGTCCAGGCCGGTGTGCTGCTCGGCGAACTCGACCGCGAAACGCAGGAGTTCGGGCTCGCTGTCCCGTCAGGGATCGTCACCCACACAGGGGTTGCCGGGCTGACGCTCGGCGGCGGCATCGGCTGGATCATGCGCAAGCACGGACTCACCATCGACAACCTGCTTTCCGTTGACCTTGTCACGGCCGACGGCGAGCTAGTGACCGCCAGTCAAGACCGGAACGCCGACCTGTTCTGGGGCGTGCGGGGCGGCGGCGGGAACTTCGGCATCGTCACCGAGTTCGAGTTCCGGCTGGTCTCTGTGGGTCCGTCCGTAATGGCGGGGCCGGTCTTCTGGCCCATGGAGGACGCCCCGGACGTGCTGCGGTTTTACCGCGACTGGCTCGCGGACTGCCCCGACGAACTCATGACCGTGGCGGTGCAGCGCCGAGCCCCCGCGCTGCCGATCGTCCCCCCGGAGCTGGTGGGCAGGCGGGTCCTGGCCATCACCTCCTGCTATGCGGGATCCGTGGAGGACGGTGAACGGGTGATGCGGCCCATGAAGGAATTCGGGTCCCCGGTCCTGGATTTCTGCCGGCCGAAACCGTTCCTGGAACACCAGAGAACGTTCGATCCCTCGTTCCCCCACGGCTGGTCCTACTACGTCCGGTCCTGTGACATCGCCACCCTGAGCGACGAGGTGATCGACGTTGTCGCCGAGTACGGCATGCGCATCACGTCCCCGGTCACCAGCGTGGCCATGTGGCAGATGGGCGGCGCGGTGGCGCGGATCGGCAACGACGCCACGGCGTTCAACGGGCGAAACGCGGGGTTTACGTTCAACATCAACGGCAACAGCAAGACCGCCGAGGGTTTCGATGCCGAGCGTCAATGGGCCCGTGATTACTGGTCTGCGCTGGCACCCCACCACACCAGCGTCTACGTGAACTTCCTGATGGAAGAGGGCGAGGAGCGCGTCAGGCAGGCCTATGGAGCCGCCAAATACGAGCGGCTGAAGGCGCTCAAGCGCACGTACGATCCCACCAACTTCTTCAGACTCAACCAGAACATCAAGCCCGGCTGAGAGACTACAGCTTCTCCACCGTGAGGTTCCGGTAGGCCGCTTTCAGTGGCGCCATCTGGCGGAACCCGAGGCGACCGCCGCCCAGTGCTTTGCCGGACTGGTCGGTCCATTCAAAAAGGGGCAGCCCGTTGATGGAGAACGCCGCCCGCGGGCCGTCCTTGACCACTTCCATGCGGTAAAAGTCCAGAGCATCCTCGGTGGGCGGCAGGGGGTCTGCGCCCTGGGCCACCAGTTCAAAACCGGCGCTCTTGCGGAGGTTACAGGTGCGGAAGGCCCGCTCTGATTCGTGTTTGTGCCGGAAATAGGACACATGCAGGGCATCGATGTCACCCGAGTGGTACTGCGGGTAATAGCCCGTCCGCGGCGCCAGTCCTGACGAAAAGAGGTCGTGGCCGCCCTGCCCTGTTGCGGCAAAAAAGACCATCGCCAGCCCAGGCTCTGCGAGAGGCAGGAACTCCCAGCTGATCCGGATGCCGTCCGGGAACTCCACGGGGCACCAGAACGTCCAGTGCGCATGGTCCCCGAACTCTTCGTCATTGACCGAGCTGGACAGCTCCAGTGCGCCTCCGGGGCTGCCCAGGCTCAGCGGCCCCTCGGCTACCCAGTCCGCCACATCCTCCGCGCCGGCGAGCGGATTGCTGTACAGCAGCCCGCCGCCGGAGTGCGCCGCGCTAACCGGCACCGCGCCCATGTGCGGCGCGCCCACCTAGCCCCGCACCGCCGTCGGCAGCCCCGACTCCGCAAGTCCCGCCGTCGTTCTTAACTGCAACGCGGGGTTACTCCCGGCCGAATCGTCGCCGCTTACCGGGCCGGATGTGGTTCCGCGTTGCTTGGAGCCGTAGCCGAGCCGAGCCAGCTGGGCGGCGACTTCAGCCGCCACCAGCGAAGCGCCGTCTTGGGAGAAGTGCGTGTTGTCCGCGAGCCCGGACGGCCAGAAGGCGTGCTCACCCGGGCCGAAATGGCAGAACAGGGACTTGGACTCCTCGACACCCAGCTCCACGTACAGCGTGCGGGTCCAGGAGTTGAGGTCGACGACGGGCAGCTTCAGCTCGAGCCCGATCTCCCGTACCACTTCGGGGTAATCCTCCAGGCTCTCCTCGAGGACGGCGCGGCTGCCCGCGCCGTCGAGGAAGTGCCGCCGCTCCACGGATGTGCAGAGCACCGGCACGGCGCCCCGCGCACGGACCTCGCCCACCATGGTGCGCAGGTTGGCGGCGTAGCCGGTCCTGGCAGCGAGGTGGGCCTTCTTCTGGTCGTTGTGGCCAAACTGGATCAGGACGAGATCGTCCACTTCGGCAGTTTCCAGCAGTTGCGCCCACAGCCCCTCCTCGCGGAAGGACTCCGTACTGGCGCCGCCCTTGGCGAAGTTGTAGACCGCTGCCCAGGCGTACACGTGCCGGGGCAGCTGCGCACCCCAGCCGCTCATGGGGTACTCGTGGGTGGGACAGGTCGCCACGGTGGAATCTCCGGCGAGCAGGATTTTCATGATGTGCTTTCTGGTGGTCTGGGCACCTCTGCAGGCGCGACGACGGCGGCTGCGGCGGGCGGTCAGCCCTTGACGGAGCCGATGAGCATGCCCTTGGCGAAGTGCTTTTGCAGGAACGGGTAGAAGATCAGGATGGGCAGGGTGGCCACCACGATCACGGCGAACTTGATGCCCTGCTCCGGCGGGATGTAGTTCGGGTCCACGTTTCCGGTGCCGAGGAGGTCCGAGGAGGCGGTGACCTGGCGCAGGTACATCTGCAGGGTCCACTTGGAGTTGTCCGAAAGGTAGAGCAGGGGTGACATGAAGTCGTTCCAGATCCCCACGGCGTAGAACAGCGCGAACGTTGCGAGGACCGGTTTGGATAGCGGCAGCAGGATCCGCCAAAGAATCCCCACTTCGGTGGCGCCGTCCATCTTGGCGGATTCCTCCAGCTCCGCGGGGAGCTCCTGGAAGAAGTTCTTGATGATGATCAGGCTGAACGGGTTGATCGCTGCGGGCAGGATCAGCGCCCAGTAGGAGTTGAGCAGGCCCAGGTCCTTGACCAGCAGGAAGGTGGGGATCATGCCGCCGGAGAACACCATGGCGAAGACCACCAGGGACAGGATCAGCTGGCGGCCGCGGAGGTTCCGCTTGGCCAGCGGGTAGGCCATGGTGACGGTCAGGATCAGCTGCACCACGGTACCCACCACTGTGACGAGCACGGTGGTGATCAGTGCCCGGGTGAACGCCTGGGTGGAGAAGATGTATTCGTAGGCGCCCAGGGAAAACTGTTCCGGCCAGACGAAGAAGGCCCGCCGGGTGATCTCGGCTTCGGTGGCGAACGAGCCCGCGAAGACGTAGACGAACGGCAGCAGCGTGATGATGCCGATCAGGGCCAGGAAAACATAGTTGACGGCGTCGAAGATCCGCCCGCCGGTGGTGTTGTGAATCTTCATTAGAACAGTCCGCTCTGGTTGAATCGCTTGGCCAGGGCGTTGGTGCCGAAGATCAGCACGATGCCCACCAGGGATTTGAACAGTCCCACCGCGGTGGAGTAGGAGTAGGCGCCCTGGGTGATGCCCACGAAGTACACGTAGGTGTCAAAGACGTCCGCTACATCGCGGTTGAGAGCGTTGGTCATGAGGTAGATCTGCTCGAAGCCGGTATTGAGCATCTGCCCGATCGCCAGGATGAGCATCACGATGATGGTGGAGCGGATCCCGGGCAGGGTGATGTGCCAGACCCGGCGGAACCGGCCGGCGCCGTCGATGATGGCTGCCTCGTACTGGTCCTGGTCCACGGTGGCCAGGGCGGCGAGGAAGATGATGGTCCCCCAGCCGGTGTTCTTCCAGATCTCCTGCAGGATGATCAGCGGCCGGAACCAGGCCGGATCGGACAGGAAGTCGATGTCCGTGCCCAGGACGTTGTTGATGAACAGGAACAGCGGGCCGAAATCCAGGGCGAAGAGCAGGAAGCTCAGCGACGCCACGATGGTCCAGGACAGGAAGTGCGGGATGTAGACCAGGGTCTGGACGGTGCGCTTGAGGATGGTGAGGCGGACCTCGTTGAGCAGCAGTGCCAGCACGATGGTCAGCGGGAACGCGATGCCCAGGTTCAGGAACGCGAGGATCAGCGTGTTGCCCAGCAGCCGGCCGAAGTCAGGGTTGGAGAAGAAATCTGTGAAGTGCTGGAAGCCCACCCACGGGCTGGCGTTCACGCCCAGGAACGGGACGTAATCCTTGAACGCGATACTGACGCCATACATGGGGGCGTAGCGGAACACCGCGAAATACAGCACGCCAGGAAGGAGGAGCAGATACAACCACTTGTAATGCGCGAAGTGGACGGAGAACTTGCCGCGCGGGACTTTGGGGGCCTTGGGTGGCTTGCCGCCCCGCTTCTGGGCTTTGCCGGGTTCCGCCCCCGCACCGTCGCCGGCGCCGATGTTCGAGGCCAGGGCGTCTGTCAGTTGCGACATGCAGGCCTCCTTTCTGGTGGTGATGATCCGCTGCAGGCCGGCCCGTGCACTGGGTGCGGGGCCGGCCGGCAGCGGCGGGCGGATGCTACTTGTTGTCCTGCCAGAGCTTGTTGATCTCTTCCTTGACCTTCTCGCCGCCGCTGGTGTTCCACAGCTTGATGGCGTCCTTCAGGCCCTGCTCATCGATCTGGCCGGCGAGGTACTTGATCCGCGCGTCGGCCACGATGTTGTCCAGCTGGGCGCCCTTGGACACGTAGGTGGCCGAGACATACGGTGCTGCCGGGTTGTAGACGGCGCTCTTGAGATCCTCTGCCATCACTTCAACGCGCTTGTCGAAGACCTGCTGTTCGTACTCTGAGGCCTGCTTGACCGGGTAGAAGCCGTTGCCTGCCACGTTCATGCCCAGTTGCGCGTAGCTCTTGATATCGGTGGCAACCGCCTTGCCCTCAGGGGTTTCAGGCTTGATCGGAGCCGCGGCGCCATCCTCCAGCGCGAAGTTCACGCCCTCAATGCCGTTGTTGAGCAGTATCGCGGCGTCCTTGCTGTTCAAGGTGTTGATGAATTCCAGGACCTTGGTCAGTTCAGCTTCGGTGCGGACGCTGGATTTGGGGACGGCAAGGAACCCGGAGTAGCCGTCCGTGGGGTGGGCGTGCAGTTCGCCGTCGGGGCCCTTCAGGTTCCCGACAAAGCCGACCTTATTCTCGAAGTTGTTGGGGTCCGCCTGCTTGAACAGGTTGATGAGGACACTGACGCGGGAGTCGACGTCCACAATGATGCCACCCTTGCCGTTGAAGAACGGTTCGTTCCACTTGGTTCCGTCGAAGGTGGCGAAGTCCGGGTTGATGAGCTTCTCATCCACCATCTTCTTGACGAAGCGGTTGGCCTCGAGGAATTCCTCCGTTTCGAAGCTCGGGATGAGCTTCCCGTCCTTCTCCGTCCAGCGGTTGCCGGCGCCGTACCATTCCTCGATCAGGTCATAGGGGCTGTTGGATCCCAAGGCACCCCACTTGGGGATGGTGATGCCCCAGGTATCGTCCTGCCCGTTTCCATCCGGATCCTGTTCCGTGAAGGCCTTCGCCACCTTGTAAAGGTCCTCGGTGGTTTTGGGCGCTTCCATGCCCACCTTGTCCAGCCAGTCCTGGCGGAACATAACAGCGGCGCGCATGGGAGCCCGGCCGCGGTACACCCCGAAGACCTTGCCGTTGATGCTCGCATTCTGCTGGATGTCAGGGAACGTGGTCTTCAGGTTGGGGTATTTGTCCAGCTTGTCGGTGAGGTCCCAGAAGGCACCGGCTTCCGCGTTCTTGACGAATCCCGGCGACTTGCTCTGCACCACCATGACGTGCGGGATCTCGGAGGAAGCCAGGGTGATGTTCATCTTGTCTTCATAGGAGGCGTTTGGCGTCCAGGTGATGTTGACGTCCTTGCCGGTGATTTCTTCCAGCTTCTTCTGGACGGCGCCGTCCGCTCCCGGCGGCTGGGCCTCCAGGAAGGGCGCCATAATGCTGACCGTGGTCAGGTCCGCTGCGGGTGCCTCGCCCCCGCCGCTGCAGGCGGTCAGGGTCAGGGCCGTGGCGGTCACGACGGCGGCGGCCAGGCTGAGTTTTCTGTTAATCATGGTGTTCCTTGTCCACTTCTTCGGGGTTGAATCGGTCAGTTTGGTTGGTGCAGTTCGGTTGGTGCAGTTCGGTTCAGTTGGCGGTGCGCGTCAGGTTCCGGGGGCGGTCTGCCCAACGGGGATTGCCCGGCGGGCCTATCAGTTCCAGGCAGAGCGTGGCGTTGAGGGCCCACTGGGAGGCCCAGTTGGTGGAGATGGCGGGATGTTCGACGACGGGCTGCCAGGTCTGTGCGTGCTGCAGCGATTCGGCGAAAGGGGCGGAGAGTCCGCCGCCCGCGTTCTCGAGCAGGATGTCCCACGCCTTGGCAGCCAGTTCTTCGTCGCGGTAGTACCAGGCGCCGTAGGCCATCATGCCCGTGGCCATGGAGGGCCAGCTGAAATGGGAATCGTCCAGGGCACCGCCGGTCAGGCGCTGCTTCTCCTCTTCCGGGAGCGCATAGAACCTGCCGAAATCGGCCAACATGCGGCGGAAGCCCTCATGGTCCAGCGCCTCGGCAACCTCCATCCAGACCTGCGGCGAACCGAACGCGATGATCATGTGGAAGCCGCCCTCCGTTCCCGTGAACATGTGGTGCAGGTCCAGGGCCCTGGCGTCGAACTCAACGGTGGGTCCGGACAGCAACCCGTGCGGCATGGCCTCGAGCTGGCTGATGCCCTTGGTGATCCGGTCCTTCCACTGGGCGTCTCCGGTGCGCTCATATTCGCTGAACCAGTTGGAGACCAGCGCAGACCAGTCCGGGCCGATCCGGATGTGCGTCCGTTCCGGCGTGCGCTCATAGAACTCGCGCATGGGGTCCAACCGGTCCAAAGCGTGTTCGGCATCGCGCACCTCGGAGAGGAGTTCCCCGATGCGTTCGTCTCCGGTGAGGAAGTAGTAGTACCGGTGCAGGCCGGCCATGCTGATCCGGACTTCCTTGCAGCCGCAGCCCCAGTGGACCACGTTGTGCCGCGAACCCAGCTGCGAGTATTCGCCGAAGTGGTGCCGGTCCACCTCGGCGCTGTGCCACGTCATGGCCTCGGCGAGCCGGAAAGCCCGGGCATCTCCGGTGCGCAGGAACGATTGCCAAAGCCACATGTTGGGCGCGAGTTCGTTGTTGGCCCAGGCGAAGCCGCCCAGATCGTAACGCCACTGGTGGCGGTACTGGTCATAGCTGTGCATAAAGTCGCCGAAGTTCCAGTAGCCGTACCAGCCCCGCTGCTCAACCTCCTGGGTGTAGAAATCGACGAGGCCGTCGAGCCGCTGTTCCACCGCAGCCCCGGCCTGAACCGTTTCCGGCAGCCCCCACGTGGTGCCGGCAGCGCGGGACGAGTAGTAGAGCTCCGGGGAGCAGACCGGCTGGGCCGGCTCCTGGCGTTCACAGGCGAGCTCCCACAGCCAGCCGTTGGATGGTGAATTGTCCACGAAGTCAAAGGAAATGTGGGAGGTGTTAGCCACGCCCTCCGGGGTGGATCGCAGCTCGTCGAAGCCCTCGTAGGCGCTCGGCACGTAGCATTCGTCCGAGTAGTGGCGCAGGTCCATTGGCTCCACGGATTCGGCCCAGGACCAGGCGGTGAAGGAGGCGGTGTCCCCCGCCATGCCGTCCACTTCCAGGGCTGCAGGGAACTTCTGCCAGAACCCGCGCAGGGTGACTGCCACGCCTCCGGTGGTGTCGCCGGCATACAGGAGGCCCTTGCTGCGGTGGCCCTTGCCCATCCGGACGGGAAGCAGCTTGGCCGCCGTCTGCTTCTCCAGCCGGAAGTAGTCCTCGGATTCCTGGGTGACCCGGAAGGCGGACCAGACGGCGTTCTGCCGTCCGACAGCGAACAGGGCGGCGGTATCTGCCGATTCTTCGACGGCGTCACCAGCAAGTTGGCGGGCGTAGTCAGGGTTGTCGCCGCTGAACGGCCGCGTGTAGAGCGACTGCACGGGTTCGGTGTAGACGGCGGTGTCCCCGGCGATGCTGACGCGGCGGTTCAGCAGGTCCCCGCTCAGGCTCCTGTCGAGCCGCAGCCCGAGACCCTTGATGATCCGGTCCTTCGCGGCGTCCTGGAACAGCAGGGTCTGGGTAACCTGCACAGTGGGCTGGCCGGCGAAGAAGGTGAGACGGATGATGAACCGGAGCAGTTCAGTGCCACCCGCGGTCACCGATCCTTCAATCCGGAGCACAGTCCGCACAGCCCCTGGGGTTTCGATGCCCGCGGACTCAACGCTCACTTCTACATCCGGCGCACTGACCACGAGGCGAAGTGCATCGCCGAGCTGACTCCCGTCAGGGGCAATAAACGGGCCTGTTAGTGCCTCTCCGGTGTTCCCGGCAAGCCCCGGAACGGTCACGGCGAACGCTCCGGTGTCGACGCGGATGGCGCCACCTTCCTGGGTAGCCAGCAGACGGGGCACCAGTGCGGCTGCTGCCCTGCCCGGCGCGGGCACAGTCTCCAAGTCCGGCGCCAGCACCGGCTCCAAGCCCCCGGCCTCCGTTCCGGCTGGAACCACCACAGCGTGGGCAGTCCACTTCACACTGCCATCCGGCCAGAAAGCCAGCGGTCTGGCCTCGTGAACCAGCGCAGCATTGGCGAGCCGGAGGTTCCCGACGTGGTCAGGGGCCAGCTCGCCCTCGCTCCACGGCCGGCCAAAGGACGCCGCCGTATTAGCCCGCGGTGCCTGTTCAAGCCATTTCACAGTGAGCGCTCCTCTTTGATGTCTTCCAGGACCAGGTAGTCGTAGGCCCCCAGGGTGTGTACGCCACCGGTCAGCGTGATGGCGGGATGACCCAGGTGTGATCCGGCTGCGGAATGGACGTCACTCCTGGTGAGCAGCCTGCGCGCGGGACGCGCCAGGGTGAACGTGCCCGGTTCGCCGCCCATGTTGACCAGCCAGTGCTGAAGCCGGCCGTTGCGCCAGCGCGGGTAATCCACCACCGTGCCGCCGGCGGTGCGCACAGTGGGCAGTACCCCGGCGCACGCATGCTCGACGACGGCGGCAAGCGCCGCGCCGTCGTCGTCCGCTCCCCCGGTCCCGGGGTGGGCACCCAGCAGAATCATCCGGCCCGCGCCGATCCGGCGTTCGGTGGCGAATTCGAGGCCTTCCGCAGGACCTGCGGTGACCGTTCCCAGAGCGGCTGCCGCGCGGGGTGATTCAGATTCGGGCAGGCGGAAGAAAGTGCTCATGCGGGAGAGGACGACGTCGTGACCCAGGATGCTGCCCCGGGAACCTGAGCCGGTGGCCGGGAACTGGAAAACGGATTCGACGCCGGCCGCGGCTTCCAGACCGCCGAGGGCGGAGTCAGCATGCCAGGTGTGGTGTTCCGTCCGGCCGCCGGTCCCGGGTCCGCAGACCCAGGTCCCGCCGGCATGGACCCAGTCAAGGATCCGCTCCCTGTCCTTTGCCGGCAGGTGGTGGACGAACGGGGTGAACAGCACACGGACGCCGGCAAGGGAGGCGTCCACCGGTAGGAGTGACCGCTGGATACCCGCCCGGACCAGTCCTGCGTGGAACGCCGAGATCAGGCCGCGGTAGCCGGACCCGTCACCCGCTTCGCTTGCCAGGAAGGCCTTGGCGTGGTCCGAATAGTGGACGGCAACGGCGGGCCGCGCCGGGCTGCTGTGGTCCAGCAGTGGCTTCATGGCAGGAAGCATCGCGCCGACTGCCTCGGTGCTGGTGTAACCGATGGTGGGTTGGCCCCATGCACTGACCACCGAACCGTGCGCCTGCTCGCTGCCGCCGCGGTGTTGGCGGAAATGCCAGAACAGGAATCCGGCGGACCCTGAAGCGTAGTTGGCAAAGGCCTCCGCTTCGACAAAGCCCTGCGGGTGCGGCACACCGTAATTTTGCACGGAGCCGCCGTGGCTGGGGCTGGTTTCCATCAGGACGGTGCGGCGGGACTTGGCCAGCCCCGGGAAATAGTCCAGGTTCATCAGGAACGCGGAATGGTTATCCGCGGCCGGGTAAGTATCGAAGCTGGAGAAATCCAGGCCGTCAAAGAGTGCTGCGTTGTCCAGATCGAAGCCGAAGCCGCTGTTGTGCGTTACAGGCAAGTTGCTGTGGGTGCGGATGATGTCCGTCTGCTCGCCGGCAAACCGGTTAATGTTCTCCTGGCTGAACAGCCTGAAATCGTTGACCAGCGACGTGTTGTGGAGGAAGGGTGTGGGGCCGGGAAGGGGCACCTGGGCGAAGTCTTGATACGTTTCACTCCAGACCGAGGAATGCCATGCACTGTTAAGCAGTTCCACCTCCTGGTACTTGGCGGTGAGCCACCCGGCCCACAGCCCGGCGCACGTTGGGCAGTGGCAGCCGCCCACATGGGACTTGAACTCGTTGTCCAACTGCCAGGCCAGCACCCGGGAGTCGTTTCCGACGGCGGCTGCGAGGGCCTGAGTGATCCGTGCTGCCTTTTCGCGGAAGACCGGGTTGTTCGTACAGATGTGCTGCCGTGAGCCGTGACCCAGCGCGACGCCGTCGGCCGTATGATGCAGCCGCTCCGGCTGACCGTGCGTCAGCCAGACCGGCGGGGTCACCGTAGGGGTGCAGAGGATGGCTTTTATTCCGTTTGTACCCAGCACGTCGAGGGCGCGCTCCAGGATGTCCAGGCGGATATGGCCGTCTTCCGGTTCAAGGGCAGACCACATGAACTCACCCAGCCGGGCCGTGTTCATGCCCAGCCGGGCCATGTGTGCAGCGTCGGCGTCAAAGGTTGCGGCGTCGAGGACCTCTGGATAGACCGCGGCGCCATAGAGGAGGCGGCCGTCAAAAAGCTGGCCGTTGGAACGCTGGCCGTCAATCAGCTCAGGCAACGGGAGCCCCCTGCTGCAGGGGACGGGCGGCAGCCAGGTCAGGCGCCGCTGTCATGCCAGGCGCCGCTGTCATGGCGGGCGCCGTTGTCATGCCAGGTGCCGGAGCCAGGTCCGCCACCGATTCGTCGTTGGCAGTGAAGAAGCGGTCGCACAGCCAGCCGGTCACATACAGCCAGGCACCAATGCTGAAGAAGGGGATCAGTCCGGGGAGCGTACGGCTGGCATAAACTGCCGCGGCGCTGACAAAGAGCAGGATGACCGTGCCGGCCAGGTGCCGGACCGCGAAGCGCGAGGAGGTCATCAGATACTGCGCCAGCGGAAGTTCGTAGCGGGCGTAAAGCGGGAACAGGTAGCAGACCACGCCGGCCAGGAAAAGTGCGCCCACGAAAGTGCCGGCAGCCAAGAGTTCGGACATCAGGCCATCAGCCCGTGACGCGTAGTTCCAGTTCATCACCAGGACAACGGCTACAGCAATCACGGGTAAGGACAGGGCATTAGCCCGGGCGAAGTTCGCGAAGTACTCACGGGTGAAGGATTTGAGGAGCGGCGCGGCCTCACCGCGGGATCTGCGCCGGACCAGGATGTGCGCCGCAGCCGTTGCCGGCCCTACTCCCAGGACGCCCAAACCCAACAGCGTGAAGAGTATCCACAGCAGGTTCAAACAGGCGATCCAGAGCAGGGTGTCGAAGAATGCGTAAGCACGTGCACTGAAGGCTCCAGTCAGCATGGCAAAGCTCCGTTCGGTTCTCCATCGTTGCAGAAACGGTTCCAAAAGTGGGTCGCGTCACATGAGTAATCGGTTTCTCACAACGTAGACCCCTTCCCGCAAGCGCGTCAAGCGAAATTTTGAATCGTTACATTGCTGGAATCGCAGGCGGTCAAAGCATCAGGTTGAACACTGGAAAGCGCTTGCCGGACTGCGGTATGCTGGCGCATGACTGCCGGCCGGCGCTTGCTGGCTCATGCTTTGGGCAGCCGCCACACTTGTCCGCTCCGGCGCGGTCCCGAACGGCTGGAGCCAAGATTCCTTATGCCTGCGGGCAGAAACGGAGACCCATGGGAACGTCAGCCGGCACCGACGCCGAGTTCCAGTCCCGGAACGAACATCCAGTCCAGGCCCCAACGCCAGCCACTGCGCCAGTCCAAACCCCAACGTCAGCCACTGTGCCAGTCCAGGCCCCAAAGGCCCCAACGTCAGCCACTGCGCCAAGCCAAGCAGCGCGGATAGCGCTGGTAGGCGTCCACGGCTTCGGCTCGCACCACCTGCGCAACCTTGAGCGGCTTCAGGCGGCCGGCGTCGTCGAACTCGTGGCAGTGGCCGATCCCCAGCCGCCCGCGCCCGGATCCGTGCCGGCAACGGCGGCAGTTCATCCCGGGCTCACCGAACTCCTGGCTGCCGAGCCGGACCCTGACGTGATCATCGTGGCCACGCCCATCCAAACCCACGCGCCACTCGGTTTGGCCGCCTTGGCCACTGCTGCGGACCTTTATCTCGAGAAGCCGCCGGTGGCATCACTTGCTGACTTCAACGCCCTCTGCGAGGCTGCCCAAAAGTCCGGCCGGAGCGTCCAGATCGGCTTCCAAAGCCTCGGATCCCATGCACTGGCGGCCATTGAGGAACTCGTGGCAAGCGGTGCCATCGGCACCCTGGAAGGCATCTCGGCCACGGGCCGCTGGGTCCGGGACAGGGCGTACTACAAGCGCTCCCGCTGGGCCGGAAAACGGAGCATCGATGGGGTTGACGTGGTTGACGGGGTGGCGACCAATCCCTTGGCCCACGCTGTGGCAACAGCCTTGCGGATCGCCGGTGCGCGCACCATGGCGGATGTCGCCTCGGTGGAGACGGACCTCTACCGCGCCAACGACATCGAATCCGATGACACCTCAGTCATCCGGATCCGCACCACCGCAGGACTGCCGGTCACCTGTGCTCTCACGATCTGCGCCACCGAGTCGGTGGAGCCCTACGTGACGCTGCAGGGCTCCGAGGGCAAGGCCGTATTCCACTACACGGAGGACCGCCTCACCGTCACCACCGCGGCGGGACAGAGTGAGCAGGTTTTCGGCCGGGACGATCTCACCGAAAACCTCATCGCCCACCGCCGCGACGGCACCGCCCTGATCAGCCCGCTCCTGGACAGCGGAGCCTTCATGCTGGTGCTGGAAGCCATCCGGACCGCGCCGCTGCCGGCCCTGATCGGCAGCGAGTACGTCCAGTGGGTCGGAGAGGGCGATTCCGCCCACGCCGTCGTCGTCGGGATTGAAGACGCCCTCGAACGGGCCACGCGTGACCATGCCACCTTCAAGGAACTCGGCCTGGCGTGGGCGCGCTGACCGCTACCGGCCTGCTGACCGACGGCCTCGCCAATTGCCTGACGGCGTCCCTCAAGCCAGTCTTCGGCTGGCAACTGGCCCATCCGGAGGACGCTGACCCCGCCGCTGCCACGCAGACCGGTTACGAAATCGCCGTCCAGGACCCGGAGGGGGCGGAGATCTGGTGCTCCGGGCCCGTCCCTTCCGGAGTGCAAGCCAACATCGCCCACGGCGGACCTGCTCTGGCAGAAGACGCGGACTATAGCTGGCGCGTCCGGGTCCGTGACTCCGCCGGGCGCCAAGGGCCATGGTCCGAACCCGGCCGCTTCGGCACCGGACTCTCAGACACCGGGTGGGACGCTGACTGGATCCACCGGGCACAAGGCGGCCGGGCTCCCCTGGAAATCGTGGACGGCGCCCTGCGGGTGGCAGGCTCACCCTTCCTGCCGCTCCCCTGCGCCCCGGTCCGACAAGTGCGCGTGGAAGCCCGCCTCAAGCCGGTGATGGGCTGGGCCGGACTGCTCCTGCGCAGCACGGGCCCCGGAACCGGGCTCCTGCTGGAACTGAACTCAGGGGGCAACGTTGTCCTGCGGCGCGCCCCCGCCTGGGAAATTCCCGCCGCTGCGGCTCCGGACACCGAGGTACTTGCCAGCGCCCAGCTTGAACTTGCTGTCCAGTCCGCTCAGGAGCGGCTGCCCGGCAAGGACCTGGTCCCCGGCACCTGGCATGATCTGGCAGTTGACGACGACGGCACCAGCATCACTGTCAGCCTCGACGGCGCCGAACTGCTCACTGTGGCCGAGCCTGCCGCCCCAGGGTTTCACGGTCAGCTTGCACTCCACCAGGGCCCGCGCAGCCAAGCGGAGTACGCGTCCCTGCGCGTGATCACCCCGGCCCCTGCTGGCGGCGGGGTATTGCTGGACCACCGGTTCGGCGGCCCAGCGGCCGAAGCCCTCGAAGTGCTGAGCAGCTGGACGCAGACCACCACCCACCGGCAGCCCGACGAATGGACGCTCTTCCGCTCTACCGTCCGGCTCACGGGAACGGTCGCCCGCGCACGCCTTTTTGCCGCGGGAAGCCATCATGCCCAGCTGGCCGTGGACGGCACCACCTGCCTGAGCATCACCTCCTTCGGGTACCCCGGGGAGGGATATTACGACGCCGCCGATGTCACCGCGCAGCTCAGCGCCTTTACTCCCTCGCCAAGCTCCGCACTCCTGCCAACGGCGGTTCCGCTGACAGCCCTGCTGCACTGGTACGGTCCCGGCCAGGGCAGGGCCGCAGGAGTTCCCGGGCTGCTGGTCCGGCTCAGCGTGGACTACACCGACGGGCGCCGCGAGGTCTTCGGTTCCGGAACGGACTGGACGGCCGAGGAGGCGCCCTACCGCCAATCGGGCTACCGCAACGACGAAGGCGATCCCGTGGAACACCTCGACGGGGAGGCCACGTCAGCACTGGCTGCCGTACACGATCTGTTGCCCGCCCTCAGCTATGGCGCCCACCCGGTCCCCGATTTCCCGGCCCTGCACCCGCGGCGTACATCCCTCGCCGAGACCTTTGTTGCACCGCAAGCATTCGTCACGGCAGCAGACGGCACCCTGGTGGCGGACTTCGGCCAGGTCATCCCGGCCCGTCCGGAGGTGGACTTCCTCAACGGCGTGGCTGGCCGGACCGTCATGATCCGGGCGGGCTACGTCCTGGACGACGCCGGCCGGGTGGACACGCGCAAGACCGCCAGCCAGAACACGGACATGTCCTTCCCGTACACCCAGGCTGACGGCCAGCAGGAGTTCCGCGCCACCGTCCATCTCGGCTTCCGGTACCTGGAAATCCCCGGGGTGGAAGCGGCGGACCTTTCCCGGGTGGGAGCCGTTGTAGTGCACGGCAGGCATCCCCAGGAAGGAAGCTTCAGCAGTTCCGATTCCACCCTGGATGCGGTGTTCGGGCTGCTGCGCGATTCCGCTCTCTACGGCGTGCAGGAGCAGTTCGTGGACACGCCCACCCGTGAAAAGGGCCAGTTCCTCGGCGACGCCGTCAACATCTCGTACGCCACCATGGCACTGTTTGGGGAGCATGCTTACACCGCACAAGCGCTGCGGGAATTCGGCTGGTCAGCTTCCCGCTACTGGACCGATGGCGGGGACCTGGGGCGCTACAACGCGGTCTACCCCAACGGCGACGGGAAACGGGACATCCCGGACTTCTCGCTCATGATGCCGGAGTGGGCGGAAGAATACTACCTGCGGACCGGTGACCTCGCGCTGATCCGGGACCTGCTTCCACATCTGTGTAACACTGCCGGCTACGCGCTGCCGGACCTCGCCACGGAAGGCCCGACGGCGGGATTGGTCACCGGACTGGGAGGCGGCTCCGGCCCGTATCTGCACGGCATCGTGGACTGGCCCGCACCCGGACGCTTCGGCTACGACATGGATTGCGCTGCCAAAACCACCGTGAATGCGCAGGCGTATTCAGCGCTGATTTCCACGGCCCGGCTGTGCAGCTTGGCAGGTGACGAGGATGCTGCCGTGCGGTACGCCGGCCACGCCCACGCCCTGGCCGAAAGCATCCGTTCCCGCCTGCGGGTTAACGGGGTGATGGTGGACGGCCTTCACGCCGACGGAACCCCCAGCGCACACGCCTCCCAGCACGCCACGTCCTTCCCGCTGTCCCTGGGAATCACCGATCCGGACCATGTGGTGGCCGATGCTCAGAGGATCGCGGGCCAGGGAATGCGGCAGGGACCCATGACTGTCCACCGGCTGGTGCGCGCACTGCTCACCGCCGGGATGACCGACGCAGTGCTCGATCTGCTCACCAACCCCGGCCAGCCCGGCTGGGCACGGCTCCTCGATCAGGGCGCCACCTTCACGTGGGAAGCCTGGGACCTGGCGGACGGCACGGACTACAGCCAATCCCACGCGTGGTCCGCGTCCGTACTGAAGGAAATTCTGGAGTTCCTGCTCGGAGTGCGGACCACCATCCCGGGTGGCAATGAACTCCTGATCGAACCACCGGTGTGCCGGCTCGAACACGCCACAGGAAGTGTCCCGCTGCCCAACGGCTATGCCACAGTCCGCTGGCAGCGGACCCCGGAGGGAATGCACCTGCAGTGCACGGTTCCCGCCGGCGTTAGCGCCACGGTCCGGCTTCCGGAGGGGAACTACGGAATCCAAGGCCCGACGGCGGAGCGCGCCGACGTGCGCTCGCGGGATTTCAGGATCCACAGCGGGACCTGGACCTTCACGCCGGCCGACGCATCCTGACGGCCACTCCTGACGGCCTCCCAAGGCGAACGACGCCGGGTGCGGTTCGCATCCGGCGTCGTTCATTCCAGGTTAACTCCTTCTTAGGTGAGCGAACCCTTGATCTCCTCGATCGACTTCTTTGCCGCTTCCTGCGGGGAGATACGGCTGAAGTGCACTTCGGTGGCGTACCGGGTCAGGACTTCTGAAACGGGGCTTGATCCGGCGGGGGGCACGGCCGGGGCCTCGCCTACTTCATCGGCGATGTCGTCAATGAACTTTGCGGTCAGCGCGTCCGTAGGAGTCAGTTTCGGAGCCACGGCCGCGCGGACTTCCGAGTTGCCCGGAATGCCACGGTCTGCCAGCGCTATTTCGCCGGCTTCCGTGCTGTTGGCCAGGAAATCAATGAACTTCTGGACTTCCGCCGGGTGCTTGGTCCGGGAGCTCGCAGACCAAAATTGCGAAGCCTTGTAGAACTGCTCAGCCTTGGCCGCATCGCCCTCCACGCTCGGCGGCCGGTGGATTTCCAACGCCTGTCCCGAGGCCTTGGTCAGCGCGCCCAACTGGTTGGACCACACCCACCCCAGAGCGACGCGGTTCGTCGCAAGGCCCTGCTGATCCAGTGATGCGCTGGCATCTTCAGTCATCACGGACGCGGGCGGGACGGCCTTGGAGTCCCGCAGTCCGGCCTGCATCTCGAAGTATTTGATGGCGTCCGCCTCGTCAAAGCCCAGGCCGCCGTCGTTGGTGAAAAGGGACTTCCCGTGCTGGCGCAACCAAAGGTTGAAGGAGGCGTCCCCAGTAATGGCACCCGAACCGTAGACACCTTCCTTGCTCTTGCCGGTGATTTCCGCTGCTGTTTTCTTATAGTCCTCCCAGGTCCAGCTTGAGCTGTCCGGCAGGGTCACGCCGCTGGCTGACAACAGCGAAGGATTGGCCAGAACCACCAGGGCGTTCATGCCGGCCGTCACAGCGAACTGACCGGCATCTGTCTTGCCGGCGTCGGCTGCGGCCTGATCAAACTTTGAAAGATCCACGTCTTTCAGCTCCAACAGGGCACCGCGATCGGCGTATTCGCCAAGATACTGGGCGTCCATCTGGATGACGTCTGGCGCGTCCTGGGAGGCAACCTGCGTGGCCAGCTTGTCCCAGTAGCCAGACCAATCGCCGTACTCCCCCTGGATGTCGATGTTGGGGTTTTTGGCTTCAAAGGCTTCAATCAGCTCCTGCGTCATTTTGTGCCGGACGTCAGAGCCCCACCAGCTGAAGCGAAGGGTGACAGGCCCGTCCGAGGCGGCCGGTGAGCTGCCGCTGCAGCCAGTCAGGGCAAGCGCCAGGGCAGCCAGAACAGCCGCAGTTTTGGGGAGCGTGGATTTTCGTGCACGAAAGAGCATTCGATGTCCTCTGATCTGGCGGCTGGTAACGATGCAAGAAACCGCTTTCTGGAAGCATAGGTGTGAGCCAGGCCACGCGTCAATAACTCACACAAACTTGCTTTTACTCACAAGGAAGATCAGTGCCGCGCAGAGCGGGAGTCAGCGCGAGACTCTGTGGCAGTTCAGTGCCGCGCAGAGCGGGAGTTCAGCGCCGGACTCCGGGTTGGTTCAGCGGAGGGCGCGGCGGGAGTTCAGCCAGAGGAGTAAACCGATCACCGCGGCAGAGAGCATCCCGAGGGCTCCGGTGACTACCAGGCCGGTGCGCACGCCGAACTCCTCGGTGAGCCAACCCGCCAGCAGTCCGCCCAGGGCGTGGCCGCCCAGCAGGAGCGGAAGGTACAGCGCCATCACCCTCCCACGGACTTCGGGACCGGCCTCCAGCTGGACCTCGGTGGCGGCGCTCGTCAGGAAGAGCAGGGTCATCAAACCCACCACCGCCAGCATCACGGTGAAGAGAACGAGGGTTGGCATCAGGGCCGCCACCAACTGTGCCAGGCCGAACAGGGCCGCCGCTGCCACAATCCCTTTCCGGCCCAGCGTCCGCAGCCGTGCGGCGAGCAGTGCACCGGCCAACGCTCCAACGGCGCTCACTGTATTGAACAAACCGAAACCTTCAACACCGTTGTGCCAGACCCGTTCCGCAAAGGCTGCCAGCACCACGGGTCCGTTCATTCCGAATGCCCCCAGCAGCCCGGCAAGGGCAATGGTCAGGAGCAGGGTGGGCCGCTCGCGGACGTAGCGGAAGCCTGCCAGAAGTTGGCCGCGGCCCCGGACCGCGGGCGTACCAGGATAAAGTTCACCGGGCCGAATCGCGGCGATCATGCCAAGAACCAGCAGGCCCAGAAGAGCGTTTGAGGCGAAGGCTGCGGCGGATCCGGCCACGGCGATCTCCAATCCGCCCAGCGCGGGTCCGGCCATGGCCCCGAGCTGGCCAATGGCGTTGTTGAGTCCAATGGCGGGGCGGAGTCCGGCGTCGCCCACCACTTCGTTGACAAACACTGTCCGCGTAGGACCGTCAATCGCGGAGGTGACGCCCAGTGCAATGCAGCTTCCGTAGACCATCCACACGGTGATATTGCCGGTTGCGGCCGAGGCTGCGAGGCCCGCAGCAAGCAGGACGATCACCGATTGGCACACCATCATGATGCGGCGTTTGGGGAACATATCCACCAGCAGGCCGCTGAGGGGGCCGATGATCAGCATCGGCAGGAACTGCAACGCGACGGCTATGCCCACCGCGGCCGGACTCCCGGTCAGCTGCAGCACCAGCCAGTCCTGAGCGAGCCGCTGCATCCAGACGCCCATGCTGCCTGCCAGCGACATACCCATAAACAAGCGGTAGTTGTACCGGGTCAGCGGGTGATACCAGCGGGCCCGCCCTGTGGGGTTTCGAAGGGATTCTGCGGACTGTGGGCTGTCGGAAGACACGACGCGTCGCTCAGCTCGGTAGTAACGGGAGGGTGTCGGTGCTGCAGGAACTAAAGGCTAGGCGCGGTTGGACCGGAGCTTGACAGCCGCGGCGGCCAGGATCAGTGTGCCGGGGACCACCACAAAGAGGGCCACCAGCATCCACACAAAGACCACGGCGCCGAGGAGAGCCGAAACCAGGAGGAGTGAGCCGGTCCAGTCCCGGAGGGACAGCGCCTTGCCGGCGTTGAGGGCGGAGGACCAGGCGGCCGACGGCGTGTTGGCGCTCTCTGGGCGGGAGTCCAGTTTGGCGCCGGAGAAGTCGGACCACGCGGCGGTGGTGCGCAGGAGCAGCACGGCTCCCGCGGCTGCCAGGACCAGCGTGGCCGGAAGGACCACAGAGCTGCCCGGCAGTTGCCCCACCATCGAGAGCAGGAGGTTAAGGACAATCACGACGGCGGCTGCCGCCGTCGTGAGTCCCAGTTTCCAGCTGCCCGGCAGGGCAGTCCGGAATGTGCCCCAGAGGCCGCGGATGGAATCATCCCGCCCGGAGAGGTGCCGTTCCAGATGGGCGATCCCCGCCGCATAGGCGGCGGGGATCGTGACCAGCGGAATGGACAGCACCAGCACCAGCAGTCCGGCCAGGAGGGTCTCGGAAAACAGGGCGAAGCGGTTCACCGGGATGGGTTCCCGATCGGGTGCGGGTGTGGTGCTGTCCATGATGCTCATTTTCTGACTCGGTAATCCCGGGCCGTTAGCCCTTGAGGCCTTGGGTGGAGACGCCTTCGACGATGTAGCGCTGGAAGACGAGGAAGAAGATCAGCACCGGGAGCAGGGCCAGGACGGACATCGCGATCATGGCACCGTAGTCCGAGGACTGGGTTTGGTCCACGAAGAGGCGCAGTGCCAGTGGGAGCGGGTATTTGTCCGGGGTGTTCAGGTAGAGCAGCGGGCCCAGGAAGTCGTTCCAGCTCCAGATGAAGGAGAAGATCGAGGTGGAGATCAGGGCCGGTTTCATCAGCGGGAGCATGATGGCGGTGAAGATCCTCACGTGCCCGGCACCGTCGATGCGTGCTGCCTCGTCCAGTTCTGCCGGGAGGTTGCGCATGAACTGGACCATGAGGAAGACGAAGAACGCGTCTCCGGCGAGGAATTTGCCGATCAGCAGCGGCACGTAGGTGTCTACGAGGCCGAGCTGGTTGAAGATGATGTACTGCGGGATGATGACCACGTGGAACGGCAGGAGCAAGGTGGCGATCATCATGCCGAAGAACACGCTGCGGCCGGGGAACTTGATCCGGGCGAACGCATAGGCCGAGACACTGGCGGAGAGGACGGTGCCGACGACGGCGCCGATGGCCAGGATCAGGGAGTTGGTGAAGAACGTCAGGGTGGAGACCCCGCCGATCCCTTCCATGGCCGTGACGAAGTTGTCCATGCTGAAGTTCTCTGACCACAGCGAGGTGTTCGCCCCGCCGATCTCAGCGTTCGGCTTGAAGGATGAGGCGATCATCCACAGGCCCGGGTAGAGGACCACGCAGGTCAGGGCCAGGGCCACGGCATGGAAGATGGTGCTCTTGACCCGCTTGGCCGTGAGGGACTCGGATTTCGGGTTGTACTCCGGGACCTGTGCGTCCGGGGTGGACTGGGTGGGGGTTGCCATGGTTGTCATTTTGAGTCCCCGCTGTAGTGGACCCAGCCCTTGGACGTGCGGAAGATGATCAGCGTGATGATGCCGACCACGATCAGGAGCAGCCAGGCCATTGCCGAGGCGTAGCCCATCCGGAAGTCGGAGAAGCCGCGCAGGTACAGGTAGAGGGTGTAGAAGAGGGTGGAGCCGGCCGGGCCGCCTTCACCATTGGAGATGATGTAGGCGGAGTTGAAGATCTGGAATGCGTGGATGGTTTCCATCAGGAGGTTGAAGAAGACCACCGGGGAGAGCATGGGCCAGGTGATGTTCAGGAACTTCCGGATGGGACCGGCGCCGTCCATCGAGGCCGCTTCGTAGAGGTCCGCGGGGATCTGCTTGAGGCCGGCGAGGAAGATGACCATCGGGGCGCCGAACTGCCAGACGGTCAGCAGGATGAACATGGCCATGGTCATGGAGGGGTTGCCCACCCAGCCGCCGAGGTTGATCCCGAAGAAGGACAGGCCCTGGTCCACGGGGCCGGAATCGCCGAACATGGCTTTCCAGACGATCGCGATGGACACGGACGCGCCGATCAGGGACGGGGCGTAGAACGCGGACCGGTAGAAGCCCTGGCCCTTGCGCTTGCTGTTCAGGAGCATCGCCACGGCCAGGGCGGCGGCGAGCTTGAGCGGGGTACCGAAGACCACGTAGGACACTGTCACGCCCACCGACTGCAGGAACCGTTCGTCCTGGAACATGGTGGTGTAGTTATCCAGCCCGATC
>NZ_JAFCTI010000014.1:0-132438 GCF_049895945.1 Pseudarthrobacter sp. DSP2-3-2b1
TTATCAACAGGCATCGCCGGCTCCTTAAATCAACAGGTAATGAATGACTCACAACCAGCCTGACGGAGAGGGAGCGTTCCTCAGAACGGTGCAGGAAGTGAGAGAGCGTCCGCTGTGGGCGCAATTCCCCTCAGATTCCCCTAAAAACCCGTGATTTAACTCAAAAAGTCGCGGAAACACGCGGAATTTGCGGACCTCACGGGCCCAAGCTGGTAAGTTTTCGAACAGTGGCTTGCACGCATGCCGCGTTCAGGCTCCAGAAATCGTGACCGTCCAGGAGGACATCAATGGCTAAGAACCGTAGTGAACTTGTTTCAGAGGTAGCAGGCAAGGCCGGCACCAGCCAGGCAGCCGTCAACTCCGTCCTCGATGCACTGTTCGAGGTTTTCGAGACTTCCGTCGCCGCCGGCGAGAAGATCACCATCCCGGGCTGGCTCGCAGTTGAGCGCACCGACCGTGCAGCTCGCACCGGCCGCAACCCGCAGACGGGCGAGACCATCCAGATCGCAGCCGGCCACAGCGTCAAGCTGACCGCAGGTTCGAAGCTGAAGGCTGCTGTCGCCAAGAAGAAGTAGTCTTCTCAGCAACAACATGAGTGGAGCGGTGACCATGCGGTCGCCGCTCCACTGCTTTAACCGAAGTACCCCAGGACCGATTCGCCGGGTGGGCGCCGGTAGCGGACAATGGATAGGTGCCTTCCGCAGCAAAGTCCCGTCCCACAGCACCACAGCCCGCCCCTCAGCAGAACGGCGCGGGCACCCTGGGGATTTCCCGGCCGTGGCAGCTGGCAGGACTCGCAGCACTGTTTGTTGGCCTGGCAGTTGCTCTCCTGTTTTCGGGTGCAGCAGCAGCGCGTGAGGTCTCGGACCCCGGGGCGCTGGTCCGTTGGGGGCTTCCCGTCAGCAAGGCCATCCACAACGTTTCCTTGGCCACCGTCATCGGGGGGCTGATATTCGCCGTCGGGATCCTGCCCAGGACATCCGGACCCCGTTCCCGGCATCACGATGGCGAGGCGCCGGAGCACCCCGCGTTCGCGCGGGCCCTGGCGATCGCCGCCGCTGCCGGCGCCGCCTGGACGCTGTCCGCCATCGCCGTGCTGGTCCTGACGTATTCGGACGTGGCGGGTCAGGGGCTGTCCGGGGACGCCGAGTTCACCCGGGCCCTGGTGTTCTTCATGACGGACATCGAGACCGGCCGGGCATGGCTCACCGTCACCATCATCGCCGCCGTCGTGACCACCGTATTGTTCGGCGTCAGATCGCTCGGTGGCCTTGCGCTCACGCTGATCCTGACCTTGGTTGGCCTGGTGCCCGCAGCTCTGATCGGCCACTCGTCCAGCTCCTCGGACCACGAGGGCGCCATCAACTCCCTAGGCCTGCACCTTGTGGGCGTGAGCACCTGGGTTGGCGGCATCATCGTGCTGGCACTTCTTTCCGGGATACTAACGGGCACAAAGGCAGGAACCGCCGCGGACATCACCGAATCCACATTGAGGCGTTTTTCCGCCCTCGCCGGTTTCGCGTTCGTCCTGGTTTTCGCGTCCGGAGTGATCAACGCCAGCATCCGGATCACCAACTGGGGTGACCTCTTCGGTTCGGCCTACGGCCAGCTGATCCTCGTGAAATCGGCCGCTACCCTGTTCCTCGGCGGAATCGGCTTTATGCACCGGCAGTGGGTCATCCCCCAGCTTGGCCGTACGGGTGCGGCGTTCTCATCGCGCCGGGTGCTCTGGCAGCTGGTGCTCGTGGAACTCCTCGTGATGGGTGCTACCTCGGGAGTTGCCGTTGCCTTGAGCCGTTCGGCCCCGCCCGAGCCCACCAGCTTTGCCCCCGACGCTTCGCCGGCGTTCATCCTTTCCGGCTACGAGCTGCCTCCGGAGCTGACCCCCGAGCGCTGGCTTACTGAGTGGCGCCTGGACTGGCTCTGGATCGCTGTGGTCATCTTCGGCCTGGTGGCGTACATCCTCGGCGTTGCCAAGGTCCGCCGCCGCGGCGACAAATGGCAGTGGTTCCGTTCCGTTAATTGGTTGATCGGCCTGATGGTGCTGACGTACATCACTTCCGGACCGCCCGCGGTCTACGGCCGAATCCTCTTCTCGGCGCACATGGTGGACCACATGGCACTGACCATGGTGGCGCCCATCTTCCTGGTGCTCGGCGCCCCGGTCACACTGGCGCTCCGTGCCCTGCCGGCGAGGAACGACGGTTCACGCGGTGTGCGCGAATGGCTGCTCGTTTTCATCCACTCCAAGTTCTCGCAGCTGGTGACGCACCCCATCTTCGCGGCCGCCAACTTCGCCGGCTCCATCGTGCTGTTCTACTACTCGGAGGCCTTCGGGTTCGCAATGCGCGAACATGTGGGCCACGAGCTGATGATCCTGCACTTCGCCCTCACCGGCTACATCTTCATCCTGACCATGATCGGCACTGACCCGCTGCCCCGCCGGGCGCCGTACCCCATGCGACTGCTGCTGCTGCTGGCCACCATGGGCTTCCACGCGTTCTTCGGCGTGGCCATCATGGGAGGAACCAACCTCCTGGCCGCGGACTACTTCGGAAACCTGGGCCGCACCTGGGGACCGTCTGCGCTCCTGGACCAGCAGATGGGCGGCGCAGTGGCCTGGGGCATCGGTGAGGTGCCCACACTCCTGGTGGCAATCGGCGTCGCCATCATGTGGTCCCGCTCCGATGCACGCGAGACCAAACGGGTGGACCGGGCGGCCGACAGGAATAACGACGCCGATCTGACTGCTTACAACGATATGTTTGCCAAATTGGCTGAACGCGACGCCAAGCTGGCTGACCGCAATTCAAAGCTGGAAGGACGCTCATGAGCGAAACCGTACGCACGCAACACCGGGTCCGCGCCTCCGAACTGGTGGGCCGCAACTGGCTCAACACCGGCGGCAAATCGCTGGATCTGGAAGCCCTGCGCGGCAAGATCGTTTTGCTCGACTTCTGGACCTTCTGCTGCATCAACTGCCTACACGTCCTGGATGAGCTGCGCCCCCTCGAGGACGAGTTCTCCGACGTTCTGGTGACCGTAGGGGTCCACTCGCCCAAGTTCGAGCACGAAGCGGATCCCGTGGCGCTGGCCGCGGCAGTGGAGCGCTACGAGATCCACCACCCCGTACTGGACGATCCTGAGCTGGACACCTGGAAGGCGTACACGGCCCGCGCCTGGCCCACCCTGGTGGTCATCGACCCCGAGGGCTACATCGTGGCCCACCTCTCCGGCGAAGGCCACGCCGACGGCCTGGCCGTGCTCATCCCCGAACTGATCGCCGAGCACGAGGCCAAGGGCACGCTGCACCGCGGCTCCGGCCCCTACGTGGCCCCGGAGGCCACCTCCGGCACGCTGCGGTTCCCCGGCAAGGCATTGTTCCTCCCGGCAGGCCGCGGCGCCGCAATTAACAAAGCGTCCGACGGCGGCGCTTCAGTTGATGCCGCAGCCGCCCACGGCTCGTGGCTGGTTACTGACACCGGCCACCACCGCCTCGTGCAGCTCGGCACCGACTTCCACACCGTGCTGGCGACGTTCGGCTCGGGCACCAAGGGCCACGCGGATGGTCCCGCCGCCGCCGTCGACTCCGTCAAGCCCACCGCACAGTTCAATGAACCGCAGGGCCTGGTGCTGCTCCCGGAAGACCTGGCAGCAAAGACGGGGTACGACGTCGTCATCGCCGATTCCGTCAACCACCGCCTCCGCGGACTGTCCCTGGCGGACGGGACGGTCACCACGCTCGTGGGAAGCGGCGTGCAGCGCCTGCTCGAAACCGGGCCGGCGCGCGTGGACGAGGACGCCGCAGGTTTCACGGGGAAGCTCAGTGAGCACCCGCTGGAGGTTTCCCTCAGCTCGCCGTGGGACGTTGTCTGGTCCACCAAGCTCAACGCTGTGGTCATCGCCATGGCCGGTACCCACCAGATCTTCAGCTTCGATCCCCTCACCGGTGCCGTAGCGATCGTTGCCGGCAATGGGCTGGAAGGCCTGCAGGACGGCCCGGCCCACGAGGCCTGGTTCGCCCAGCCCTCCGGCCTGGCCGAGGACGCGGACGGCAGCATCTGGGTGGCCGATTCGGAGACCTCCGCGCTCCGGAAGCTGGCCATCGACGACGACGGCACGGTCACCGTGGAATCCGCCGTGGGCAAGGGCCTGTTCGATTTCGGCTTCCGGGACGGCGCTGCCGCCGACGCCCGCCTGCAGCATCCGCTGGGCGTCACAGTGCTTCCCGACGGCTCCGTAGCCATTGCCGACACCTACAACGGCGCTGTCCGCCGCTACGATCCCGCCACCAAGACCGTGTCCACGCTCGCGCGGGGACTGGCTGAGCCGTCGGACGTCATTGTGGACCACACCCAGGCTGCCGGCGCCGAGCCGCTGCTGATTGTGGTGGAGGCCAACAAGCACCAGCTCGTGTACGTGCCGATCCCCAAGGAAGCGCAGCAGGTGGACGAGGGCGCTGCCCAGACCCACCGGCCCAAGAGCCCGATTGCCCCCGGCCTGCTGGAACTGACGGTCCGCTTCACCGCGCCCACAGGCCAGAAGCTGGACGACCGCTGGGGTGATCCCACCCAGCTGAAGATCTCCTCCACGCCGCATGAGCTTCTCGTGGCCGGCGGAGGGACCTCCGTTGGATTGCTCCGCACGCTGGAACTCGCCTCGGACATCCCGGAGGGCGTCCTGCACATCACTGCCCGTGCCGCTGCCTGCGACGGCCCTGAGACCGAGGACGGCGAGATCCCGGACCACGCCGCGTGCCACCTCTACCAGCAGGACTGGGGCATCCCCGTGCTCATGACCAGCGACGGCGACACCGAGCTGGTGCTGGACCTGCGCGGAATGGACTGACCGGCTTTTCCGGCTACCCGCGACGTCGTGTCACGGGAGGCAGCCTCTTGCGTGCAGGCGACGGGGCTGCCCGCGGATTCCGGGGCCGCAGCGACGGTCAGCCGCCGAAAGCGTGCTCGGCGTGACGCAGGAAACGACGGAGGCGTTTGTCCACATAAAGGGAAAGTTACAGGCGCAGTCCCTCATCCCGGCGGCACGATGGGTCGCATGGATATCATCAAAGCCTTGGAGGTGTGCGGTGGGGCAGCCCGCCGCCCAATGCTGGGGCGGCTGGGAATCGACGACGCCTCGTTGCGCAGGGCAGTCCGTAGCGGAGTCCTCCTCCAGCCGGACCGCGGGCTGTATGCCGTCCCTTGGGCGCCCGCGGATCTTGTGGATCGGCTTCGGAACCGCGAACTTCTGACGTGTGCCAGCGCAGCGCCCCACTACCGGCTGTGGGCGCTGCCGTCCTCGGGTGCACCGCATGTGTATCACCGCCGGGCAGAATCGGTTTCCAGCGGCGGGGTCCACCACGCTGGCCTCCTCTTGCCAGCGGATCCCCACCGCCCGGTTGCGGCATTAGCGGATGTCCTCATCCACGCCTTACGCTGCCTGCCGTTAGCCGCGTCGCTGGTGATGGTGGAGTGCGCCGTTTCGAGGGGTGACATCACCGTGGATTTCCTGCGCCAGAGACTGCCGGGCAAGAGGAACGGCGCGGCCCGCGAGGTGTTGAGGTGGGTGGACCGGGGCGCGGATTCGCTCCTGGAAACCCTGGCGAGGACCTACTTCAGGCAGGCTGGTATCCGCGTGGAAGCCCAGGCGTACCTCCAGCGCGTTGGTTACGTGGATCTGTTGCTTGAAGGCTGGCTGGTGGTGGAGCTCGACGGCCGTCATCATTCGGACTGGGAGCAGGTCAAAAAGGACCACCGCCGGAACAATGAGTCCATATTCCAGGGTTACACAGCGCTGCGGTACTACTACGCGGACGTCGTGTACTCGCCCACGGAGATGGTTGGGCAGGTTCTGTCAGTCCTGGCCCGGCGCCGGTAGCGCCTCGTGGGCGTCCTCAGGGCCCGTGGCCGTCACGCTCAGCAGGCTTTTGGGGAGGCGGCGGAGAGCAAACCGCGGAATGTCAGGGCAGCTCCTGTCAGGGAGCACAAAAGCATGCCGTGCGTGACACAGGCTTGCCCAGTACGGCTACCCGGCCAGGGAACCCGGCGGTTAGTAGCTCAGGAGCGGGGTGACCTTGATGGTGTCGCCGGCGACGTCCAGGCGGGTGGTGAAGCTGAAGTCCACTTCTTCGTTGAGCGGGAACCAGGCGCCTGTGAAGGAACTCTGCTGGACGGCCTCCACCTTGGCCTTGCCGTCGAGGGGAGCCACCACCCAGCGGCCATCGAACGGCTCGATGGAGATCGAGGGGTACTCCGTGATGGTCCACTTGATGGTGCCGTCGTCCACGTTATTGGTGCTGGCGAAGTAGAAGGGGCAGTCCGGCTGCAGCTTCTGCTGTTTGACCGCCTCGGCAGCGCAGGCATCCAGGAACTCGTTCACTTTGGCGCCGACGTCTTTCCGCAGCTGCTCGGTGGCCTCGGTCAGCAGGTTCAGCGGCGCGGCGGGGACGTCGCGGGAGGTCACCGTGGCACGGGTGGCAGGGGCAGCAAAATATTCACCGTTCAGGGACGCTTCATATTCACCCGGGTAGAACACCGCAAACGAATTCCGGCCGCCGGGCATGTTTACCGCAACGCCGTTGAGGGTGGCTTCGCTGGCGTTCACCACGGTGGCACTCACTGTGGGCAGCTGCGACGGCACAAACGCCCACGTGCTGAAGAACAGCCATTCGGTGCCGGTCTTCTCCAGGATGAACTCGGTGCTGAGCCGGCTGCCGTCGATTGTGTACTGGACGGGCACCATCACCTGGTTCGCCGGCCGTTCCTCCGGATCCCCGATGGTCACGTTCGCCAGCCGGGAGGCGGCCGTCTGCAGGGCAGTCCCGTCCAGCATTGCGGCGTTGCTGGGAGGGACAGTGGCCCGGAGAAGGCCCAGCGCCTTTCCGCCGTCACCCGCGCTCAGGGCGTCCAGGTATTCCCGGACGGGCTGCTGGGGACTGGCCACGGTATTGTTCACCACGTTGATGCCAAGGATGGCTGCAGCCACAGCGAGCATGAGGCCCAGCAGCCACCCGGCCGCTATCCTCACCAACGCTTGACTCATCTGCATTTCCCTTACGTTACCTGCAAGCCCGCCGAACACAGGTGTAGCCGCCGTCCCGCTGGGCGGCGTGCGGCGGCCCAACCAGCGGCCTCACCGGCGGCTTTCCTGACGGCCGACGGCGGGCGGCCAGGCCCTGGGACATCGTACGGATGTGCCTGGATCAGACGCCTAGCGGCGGCGCCGGGATGAGGTGCCGAACACGCCGCGGAGCAGTTCCCTGCCGAGCTGGGTGCCCATGGACCGGACCATGCTCTTGAGGCCGCCGCCCAAGGCCCCGCCCAGAGCCCCGGTCAGATCGCCCATCAGGCCGCCGCCTGCGGGCGCAGCCGGTTCCGGTGCCTGCCGCCGGGGTGCACGCGCGGCCGGTTCCGCTCTGGTGGCGCGGTCCGGCGCCGGCGCCGGCCGGCTGCTGGGGCGGCCCAGGATTTCCTCTTCGATCCGGCGGGCCTCGGCATCGACGTCGGCCTGGCTGCCGCCTGCACTTCCGGGGACGGGGGGCTCGCCGGGCGCGGCCTCCCCGGTGGGCGCGGCGGCCTTGCCGTTGAGCTTCTCGTACGCGGAGACGTTGTCCACCGCCGTGCCGTATTTGGCGAGGAGGGCCGAGCCGGCCACCGTGCTCTTGATGAGTTCGTCCGTGCTGGGGCCCATCACGGATTCCGGGGCGCGGAGCCGGGTGAGCGCCACCGGCGTCGGCGCGCCCTTCTCGTTCATAACGGTGATGACAGCCTCGCCGATCCCGGCGGAGGTCAGGGTCTCTTCAAGGTCGTAGTCACTGACCGGGAACGTGGACACGGTGGCCTTCAGGGCCTTGGCGTCCTCCGGGGTGAAGGCGCGCAGCGCGTGCTGGATGCGGTTGGCCAGCTGGCCCAGAACGTCCGCGGGAACATCCTTGGGGGTCTGCGTGACAAAGAAGATCCCCACGCCCTTGGAACGGATCAGCCGGACTGTGGTGGTGATGGCGTCCAGGAAAGCTTTCGAGGCGCCGTTGAACAGCAGGTGGGCCTCGTCCAGGAAGAAAACGAGCTTGGGCTTGTCCAGATCGCCGGCCTCGGGGAGGTCCTCGAAGAGATCGGCCAGCAGCCACATCAGGAAGGTGGAGAACAGCATCGGCTTGGTCTGCAGCGTGGGAAGTTCCAGGCAGGTGACCACCCCGCGCCCGTCCGGAGCAGTCCGCAGCAGCTCGGCGGTATCGAACTCAGGCTCGCCGAAGAACTTCTCCAGGCCCTGTGCTTCGAGGTTGATCAGTTCGCGCAGGATGACGCCGGCGGTGGCCTTGGAGAGCCCGCCCAGCTCCTCCAGTTCGTCCTTGCCCTCGGCTGAGGTGAGGAATTGGATGACGGCGCGGAGGTCCTTGAGGTCAACGAGTTCCAGGTTCTGCTTGTCCGCGAAGTGGAAGATCAGCTGGAGGCTGGATTCCTGGGTGTCATTGAGCTCCATGACGCGGGAGAGCAGGATGGGGCCGAAAGAAGTCATGGTGGCACGGACCGGGATGCCGTTGCCGTCACCACCCAGGGCAAGGAACTCCACCGGGAAGGTTTTGCCGGCCCACACCTGGCCGATGCCGTCGGTGCGTGCGGTGAGTTTTTCGCTGCCGGTGGCCGCCGTGGCCAGGCCGGACAGGTCGCCTTTGATGTCCGCCAGGAAAACAGGAACGCCGGCGGTGGACAGCTGTTCGGCCATCATGTGCAGCGTGACGGTCTTGCCGGTACCGGTAGCGCCGGCCACGAGGCCGTGCCGGTTCATCATGGCAAGCGGCAGCCGGACCTGGGCTTCCTTGTGGAGTTCGCCGTCCACAATGGCGGCACCCAACTCGATGGTGGCACCTTCCAGGGTGTAGCCCTTCTGGATGGTGGCGAGTTTCTCTGCAGTGGATTTGTTGGCCATGCGGCTAGCTTAGCCGGGGTGCCGGAAGATCCTTGATGAAGGCGAGCGACTTAACCACTTCCGGATCCTCGTTGAGGTCGAACTGCGGCTCGTACCCGGACGTGAGATACAGGTATTTGGCTTCAGGCTGCCGGGGACCGGTGGTCAGGTAGACGCGCGTGTAGCCCCGGCGGGCGGCCAGGGCTTCAAGTTCGGCCAGTACCAGCCGGGCCAAACCCCGACGGCGGTGGGCGGAGTGGGTCCAGATCCGCTTGAATTCTGCCGTCCCCGGCTCGTAGTGCCGGAACGCGCCACCGGCGATTGAGTTCCCGTTCTCCTGGACCACCAGCAGCGCTCCATCGGGCCCCTCAAACTCCGACGCCGGGTACCGGTTCAGCTCGGCGGCGGCGGCACCGCGGCCAAAAAGATCGCCGTAGCGGGAGTCGTATTCCACGGCGAGTTCGTCCAGGAGAGGACGTACCCGGGGATCGTGCATGGGCAGATTCAGCACTGTCAATGCGGCAGCATCTAGGGGCGCGGGGGTGGCTTCGCGGATGACCGGGGCGCCGGGAGTAAAGGTTTCAACGTTCATGCTTCAGGTCCTTCCGGCGACGATGGGTTCGGCAGGTGCGTCCTGACCGGCCTGGTGCGCAGAAGCCAAACCCGCGGCGACGGTCAGGACCGTCCGGGCGAGGGCGTCATTTTCGCGGAACGGTGCGGCATTGGTGCCGGGCCGGGCAAAGGCCCCGGCTCCCCAGCCGGACGTCCCCGGGCCCACTCCGAACAGGCGGCAGGCGGTCCGTCCCTGCTGGTCCCGGAGCTCATGCTGTTCGGAGACAAGCAGCTTCCCGGTGGAGTGGATGCCATCGGCTGTGAGCAGCTGCTGTTCACTCGCCAGTCCGGACTGGTGCAGGGATTCCAGCAGCGGGTTCAGTGAGCGGGCCACGGACGTTGCGGGCAGGCGCGCTTCGATGAAAGCCTTGGCCCGGATATCGAAGCCGGTCTGCGGTGAGCCGGCCACGAACTCTCCGGTGGACTCGTCCGCACTGACGGTTAACCCCGGCCCCAGGAAGTGCAACAGCCCGGCCCGGTGGAGGGCCAGCATCTCCCGCAGCCGGCGGGGCGGCGGTCCGGAGTCGACGAAACTGAAGAAGCCGTGCCACCAGCCATGCACGGCCTGCTGGGAGCGGGCGTTAAGGCGATCCGCCGGGACCAGCCGGCCAAGCTCCATGTAAACCTTCAGCAGGGCGAGGAAAAGCGCCATGGTTTCCGGGTTGTCCGGACCGTCGCGGAGGGCCAGGTCGCGCTCAATGTAGGCCGCAACCGCTGCCTGGACCTCCGATGCGCCCGTGAACTGCCGCCCGGTGAACGGGCGGTCCAGCCGCTCAAGGTCAAGGTGCAGGGCGGGATCGGGCACGGTCTCCGCCACGAGTTCCTCCCGGGCGCTGCTGTACCAGCTGAGCTCCTCGAAGCGGGCGGCGAACTCCGCCCAGGACGCGCTCACCCGTTCCGGGCTCCCGGTAAACAGCTCGCGGTAGTAGCCATGGCCGGCTTCCTTGGCGATGAGCGACCAGAGGTGGTCCCGGAAGTCCAGCTCGGCGTGGCGTGCCAGCAGCGAGTCGAGGGCGCGGGCGGTGAAGAAGCGCAGTGGACCGGGCGCCTCACCACGAAGGGTTGAGGAGATCTTGGAATGGTAGGGCACCCCGCGCCGTGAACCGGCCCAGATTTTGGGCTCCCGTCCGGACGTGCGGTAGGTCAGGCCGCCGTCGGGCGTTTCCTCGAACCGGCCGCCGCGCCCTTCCATCAGCAGCACCAGCAGGTCCACAAACGCCAGCCCCATCCCGGCCACGATTACGTCCTGGCCCGGGGCGAGGGCTGAATAGTCGACATCGGTGGTGTAGCTGGGTGGAGCGTGGTAACCGCCATGCCGGGCGGCGAAGTCGGCCAACTTCGCCGATGCTGCATCAGGCCGCGAGTCCGTGTGGCCGAGTGCTGTGACCACGACGTCGGCGCGAAGGGTCCCGCCGTTGGCCAGCCGCACGAGGTGGGGACCGTCGTCGGACGCTGTGGTGGAAGGGGACGTACGGGCGGGCTCGATGGAGAGGGCAGTGGTGCGGTGCACCGTCACGTTTCCCCCGAGGGCGGCAGCCGCGCGGCGGAAAAACCACTCGAGGTACTGGCTGTTCAGCTGGCGGGTGGGGAAGGTGCCCCCGGTGAGGGACTGCAGCTGGTGGCGGAGGGACCGCGGAAAGTCAGGCACATCGGTGATGGAGCCGTCCAGGACCCCGGCGGCCCACCCGGCGAGGCCGGGACCGTCCACGGCAGGACCGCCGCACTCAACGGACGAGTCAGTGAACATGGTGACGTCCGCGGCTGTTGAGTTGAGCATCAGCCCCGGGTGCTGGCCGTACCGCCAGATCCGGCCGGAGCCCGGCTCGTACGGTTCCACCACATGGATATCCAGCGGGCCGGCGAACAGCGCGGGCCGGTTGGCAGCCAGCCGCTCCAGCACCCCTGCAGTGCGCGGTCCGCCGCCGACGAAGACGACGGACGGTGCGCTCGCTGGCATGGGAACTCCTGATCGGGACGGTGTGCTGGCAGTGGGTTGAGTGCCCATGCTAGGCAGCCGGTCCGACGGCGGTCGAGGGGCCGGTAACGCCCGTTAACTCCGCGTCGCCGGGCGTTACGGGACGTAAAAAACCGACTCATGACCCCGTGCGAAGCCCGGTGAAGTAATGCAACTTACCGCCTTGCTGCCCCTTTCCGCGCCGCCCTAGATTTGCAGCCAGCACCCGGACCAACAGGTTCCGGCAGCCAACACCAGGACGCAGTGGCATGCCGCGGCGTACAAGCCAGTGAAGAAGCGAGGTGGCGCATGAGTTCAGCAGTAACCAAAGTGGCCCAGCCGGCAGAACCGGCAACAGCAGCAGGGCCGGCCACCGGACAGACGGCAGCCGACCCGGCAGCGCCTGCGGCAGCATATCCGGCAACGACTGCGGCGGGAGCCGCCGGGGCGGGGACGTCGGGCCCGGCAGGACCCGGCGGCGGACCCGGCCCCGGACTCCGCCAGCCGGCAACCGACTACTCCGGCTTCCCGCTGGTGGGCGCCAAGCATCCATGGCGCTGGGTGGGAACGGCGGTGGTGGCCCTGGGCGTCTTCGGCATCGCCTGGTCCCTTGCCACCAACCCGCGGTGGGAGTGGGGGGTGGTGGCTCAGTGGTTCACCGCGCAGTCGGTGGTCAACGGCCTCCTGGAAACGCTGAAACTGACCGCCATCTCCGGCATCCTCGGGTTCGTCCTGGGCTTCATCCTGGCGCTGATGCGGCTGTCCGCCTCGCCGCTGCTGGTCTCGGTGTCATGGACCTTCTCGTGGATCTTCCGCTCCACCCCGCTGCTGGTCCAGATGCTCCTTTGGTACAACCTGGGTTACCTGTACGAGAAAATCAGCCTGGGCATCCCGTTCACGGACGTCCGTTTCTTCGAGGTCCAGACCACCACCCTGATCAGCCAGTTCGCCGCCGCGGTGCTCGGCCTGACGCTGAACCAGGCGGCGTATTCGGCCGAAATCATCCGGGGCGGCATCCTCTCCGTGGACCAGGGCCAGCTCGAGGCGGCCGCGGCGCTGGGGATCCCGGCCTGGCGGCGGTCCACCCGGATCGTCCTGCCGCAGGCCATGCGCGCCATCCTGCCGACGGCGTTCAACGAAATCATCGGCCTGGTCAAGGGCACCTCGATTGTGTACGTCCTAGCGTATTCGGAGCTGTTCTACACCGTCCAGGTCATCTACAACCGCACCCAGCAGGTACTGCCGCTGCTCCTGGTGGCCACGCTCTGGTACGTGGTGATCACCTCCGTGCTGAGCGTCTTCCAGTACTACATCGAACGGCACTACTCCAAGGGCGCTGTGCGCAGCCTCCCGCTGACACCGCTGCAGAAGGCCAGGCAATTCTTCGCCACCCACGCCGTGGCACCCAACCGTGCAAGGAGCCCGCGATGAGCACCGCCACCCAGAGCCGCCCGGACGCTGCCACCGCCCCGGGAGCCACCCGAGGCCTGGTGGAAATCACGAAGGTCCGCAAATCGTTCGGAACCACCGAAGTCCTCAAGGGCATCACGCTGACCGTTGAGCCCGGGGGAGTGGCCGTCATTGTGGGACCGTCCGGATCGGGAAAATCCACGCTGCTGCGCACCATCAACCACTTGGAAAAGGTCGACGGCGGCCACATCGCTATCGACGGGACCCTGGTGGGCTACGAAGTCCGGGGCCGGCGCCTGCACGAGCTGCGCGAGAAGGACATCCTGAAGCAGCGCACCGAAATCGGCATGGTCTTCCAGAACTTCAACCTGTTCCCGCACCTGACGGCCCTGGAGAACGTCACCGAGGCGCCCGTCGTGGCCCAGGGGCGGTCCGAGGAGGAAGCCCGCCGCCGCGGGCTGGAACTCCTGGACCGGGTGGGCCTGAAGGACCGGGCCGGAGCCTACCCCCGCCAGCTCTCCGGCGGCCAGCAGCAGCGCGTGGCAATTGCCCGTGCGCTTGCCCTGGACCCCAAGATCCTGCTGTTCGACGAGCCCACCTCCGCCCTTGACCCCGAACTGGTCAACGAGGTGCTGGACGTCATCCGCGAACTGGCAAAGTCCGGCACCACCCTGATCATCGTCACGCACGAGATGGGGTTCGCCCGCGACGTGGCGGACACCGTGGTGTTCATGGACGCGGGCCAGATCGTGGAACAGGGCAGTCCCCAGGAACTCTTCACCAACCCCCAGGAACCACGCACCCGGAGCTTCTTCTCCAAAGTGCTCGAACCGGCTTTCAACATCTAAAGGAACTCCCCATGGCATCTTTCACAAGCCCCCACCGCCGCGTGCGCTCCCTTGCCGCGCTGCCCGCCGTCGTAATTCTTGGAACGGCAGCACTGTCCGCCTGCGCGGACCCGGGAGCCTCAGCCTCCGGAAGCAGTGCAGCGCCGACGGCGGCACGCAACGGCGTGGTCTACAACACCGCCCCGGACCAGCAGCGCCTCCGGGCAGAGAAGGACGCGGCGCTTGCTGCCACAGTCCCGGAGCTGATCGGCAAGGACGGCAAGCTCACCGTGGCCACCACGGCAGGTTCCATTCCGCTGACTTTCCACGCCACTGACGACAAGACGCCGATCGGTGTGGAACTGGACCTCGCCCAGCTTGTAGCGGACAAGCTGGGGCTGGAACTGGACATCCAGATCACCTCCTGGGAAAACTGGCCGCTGAAGACCCAGTCCGGCGATTTCGAAGCGGTGTTCTCCAATGTGGGCGTCAACAAGGACCGCGTGAAGCTGTTCGACTTCGCCACCTACCGGGCTGCGTACATGGGCTTCGAGGCCAGGAAAACCGCCACCTACGACATCAAGGGCGCCGATGACATTTCCGGGCTGAAGGTGTCCGTGGGTTCCGGGACCAACCAGGAGAAGATCCTGCTGGCCTGGAACAAGGAACTCGAAGGCAAGGGTAAGGCTCCGGCCGTCCTGCAGTACTACTCCACCGATGCGGACACCATCCTGGCGCTCTCCTCCGGCCGGACCGACCTCAACATCGGCCCCTACCCGTCCACCGTGTACCGCGAGAACACCCGCGATGACCTGAAGGTGGTGGGCAAGGTGAACGCGGGCTGGCCGTCCGAGACACTCGTGGCAGCCACCACCCTCCGCGGCAACGGGCTGGCTCCGGTGCTCACTGAGGCGCTGAACTCCGCCATCGAGGACGGTTCCTACGCCGAAGTCCTGGAACGCTGGGGACTCTCGGAGGAGGCGCTGCCGGAATCCAAGACCATCACCGAGGAATCCTTCGCGGCCGCCCAGGCTGCTGCCCAAACCGGAAAGACGTCATGAACGCAGCGCACACAGACACCGCATTCGAAGCCTTCGACTCCGACTGGCAGGAATGGCACGCAGCCCACGAACAGCACCGTGCGCACCCGCACGGCTTCCTGGCGGTGACCCACCTGCACTGGCTGGGCAGCGAGGCCACCCGGCTGGAAGGCGCCCCGGGCACCTGGAGCGCGGAGGCCGACGTCGTCCGTGTAGTCCTGGAGCCGGGCGAAAGCCTGCATCGGGACGGGCAGGAACTGAACAGTGCCGCCGGGGCAGCGCTCGAATTCGGCCCCATTGAGGAGCGCGGCGGCCTCAACCTGGTGTCCGGGGATACGGTCATTGAGGTGGCCAAGCGCGGCGGCGAGTACATTGTGCGGCCGCGGAATCCGGAGAACGGGCTGCTGCGCGAATACCAGGGCACACCGGCCTACTCGCCGGATGCTGCCTACGCCGTGCGTGGAACCTACGTGCCGTTCGACGCACCCCGCCCCACCACGGTGGGCGCCGCCGTCGAAGGCATCCAGCACGTCTACGAGGCGCCGGGCGAGATCCGCTTCAAGCTGGCCGGCCAGGAACTGGCACTGACCGCTTTCAACGGCCACGCGCCGGGCTCGCTGTCCGTGCTGTTCACGGACCGGACCTCCGGCCAGACCACCTATGCTGCCAACCGCTCGCTTTCGCTGGTGCCCGCGGCGGACGGTTCCGTGGAGCTGGACTTCAACCGGGCGGTGAACCTGCCGTGCGCCTACACCGATCTCGCCACCTGCCCGCTGCCGCCGGCGGAAAACCGGCTGCCGGTGGCCATCGAAGCCGGCGAAAAGATCCCCTACGAGCGTCAGGACCAGCAGTGAATTCAGCAGCACCAGCCCCGGCTGACAAAACCCGCACAGGGTTCCTTGCCATGGAGCTGGACGGCGCCGGCTGGGACGGCGGCGACTTCGCGAGCCTCGGCGAAGCCGTTTTGGCCGCTGAGTCCGCCGGCTTCCACGCCGCCACCTTCTCCGACGCGCCGGTTCCGGACCGGGTCAACGCGCTGCAGCGTGCGGCCTTCGCAGGGCCGGTGACGCGCAGCATCGCCCTGGTACCGGAAGTGGACACTGTCTACACCGAGCCGTTCCACGTTTCCACCCAGCTGGCGAGCCTGGATTATGTCTCCGGCGGCCGTGCCGGGTGGATCGTCACCGCAGCGGAATCACCCGAGACGGCTGCCGCCGTCGGCCGCTCTTCCTTAGCTGGCGCCGCACTCACGCAGGAAGCCGCCGCGTCGATCGAGGTGTCCCGCAGGCTGTGGGACTCGTGGGAGGACGATGCCGTGATCCGCGACGTCGCCACCGGCCGCTACCTTGACGTGGACAAACTGCACTACGCGGACTTCGAAACGCCCGCTGATTTTGCCGGGCCCGCGTACTCGGTGAAGGGCCCGTCCATCATTCCGAGGCCGCTGCAGGGTCAGCTTCCCGTGATCGCCGCGGCGTCGCTGGTGGGCAGCGGGCAGGTTCCGGCCGACGCCGTTGACGCTGTGCTGGTTACCGCGCCGACGCCGGAACTGCTCGCCGCAGAGGTGCGCGACGTGCGTGCCCGGATCGGGGCGCCTGTGGCAGTGATCGCCGAACTCGACGTCGTCCTTGACTCCCGCGGGCAGGCTGCGGCGGAGCGTTCGGCCGGGTTCGAAGGCGGCCGTGCGCGGTACTCCGGCAGCGCTGCGGGCCTCACGGACTTCCTGGAGTCGCTGCTGAAGGAGGCCGACGGCGTGCGCCTGCACCCGGCGTCGCTCTTTGTTGACCTTGAGGAACTTGGCCGGCTGGTGCTGCCGGAGCTACGGCGCAGGGGCGCGCTCCGGCCGCCTGTCCTGGGCGGCACCTTTCGTGACCTGCTGGGCCTGACGCGCCCGGCCAGCCGCTACGCATCCGCTGCCGTCGGCGCCGGAAAATAAGGGGTACAACTATGAATCAGCACAACCGTGCTAAATCCGAGGTCTTTACGCCGTCAGGCAAGATCCAGTTCGGCATCTTCTTCCAGGGCGTCAACTCCGGCACCATCTGGAAGGCGGCAGAATCAGGATCCCAAACCGACTTCGAGTCGTTCCGCCGCATCGCGCAGACCGCCGAGCGCGGCCTGTTCGCGGCCTTCTTCCTGGGCGAGGGACTCCGCCTGCGTGAACACCTGGGCCGCCCGCATGCGCTGGACGTGGTGGGCCGTCCGGACGCCCAGACCATGCTGGCCGCCCTGGCGTCGGTGACCAAAAACATCGGGCTGGTGGCCACCCAGAACACCACCTACAACGACCCCGCGGACCTGGCGCACCGGCTCGCGTCGCTTGACCTGATTTCGGGCGGGCGCGCCGCGTGGAACATCGTGACCACGGACAACGCCTGGACCGGGGCGAACTTCCGCCGCGGGGGATACCTGGACCACGCAGACCGCTACAAGCACGCTGAAGCGTTTGTGGAAACGGCCAAGCGGATCTGGGACTCCTGGGAAACCGCTCACGGGCCTGCCCGCCGCGTCCGCCACGAGGGCCAGCACTACACGGTGGATGTGACGCCGCGGCTGCCCCGAAGCGCGCAGTACCGGCCGGTGCTCTTCCAGGCCGGCGACTCCCCGGAGGGCCGCAACTTTGCCGCCCGCCAGGCGGACGTCATCTTCTCGGCACACCCCAAGTTCGACGACGCCGTGGAGTTCCGCAAGGACCTCGTGGAGCGTTCGCTGGCAGCTGGCCGCGGCGCCAATGCCGTGCAGATCATGCCGGCAAGCGAGTTCATCCTCGCGCGCACGGATGCGGAGGCCCTGGAGAAGAAGGAGTGGGTGCGGAGCCTGCAGATCGGGCCGCAGCAGGCGGTGGCGTACCTGGAGCAGTTCTGGGGCCGCGAACTCTCCGAGTACGATCCGGACGGGCCGCTGCCTGAGATCGATCCTGTGGTGGAGGAGACCTCCGAGACCCGCGGAAGCGGCTTCCACGGCGCGAAGGCCCGTCAGTTGGCGGATCAGTGGCGGGCGGAGGCCAAGGACAAGGGCTTGTCCATCCGCCAGTTCGTCACCTCCAAGACGGCGCGCATCGATGCCACCTTCACCGGGTCCTACACGGCCGTGGCGGACCGGTTGGCGGAGTACGCCCGCGTGGGTGCGGTGGACGGTTTCAACATCTCGCCGTGGCTGATTCCCACCGGCCTCGACGACATCGTGAACCACCTGGTGCCGGAACTTCAGGAACGCGGCGTCTACCCCACTGAATACGCAGGCAGCACACTGCGGGAAAACCTCGGGCTGGATACGCCGGTGCGTTCTGCCGACGAAACTGCCGGGGCGGTACGCGCGTCATGAGCGCGGGCGGCGCGGGAGGCACAGCCGGCGTCCTCGGCGGGTGGCTGCGGCGCTGGTTCCGGGCCGCGCGCAGCAGCTTCCTCGTTGGAGCGTTCGACGGCGGCACTTCGGTGAGTGCCGCCGTCGACCCTTTCGTTGGGGGCGTCAGGTTGCAGCTGACGGTTTGGGAGGAGCGGCTGTAGGGTCCTGGTCAGGTGCGGCTTGTCATCCGTGGCCGGCGGTTCCGGCTGACGAAGGTGGGCGGCGCGGGCGTGGGGATAGTGGACGGATCCGCGCCGGGCCGTCGCCGCCGCAATTCCAGGGCGAGGGCTTCCTGCCCGCGGGCCATCGCCCAACGGTGGTTCGCGGAAAAGGCGGGCTTGAGCAGCCAGCTGAGCCGGCGCAGCAGCGGTTTGGACGCGCTGACCCGCCAGTCGTAGGTGACAACCGTTTCCGGCCCGTCCTGTTCGAAGGTCCAGCGTCCTGTGCCGTTGAGGTCACCCTCGGCGGAGAGCGCAAGTCCTTGTTCCGTCATGGGCTCGGTGACAATGAGCCGCCACTTCAGGGTGTACGGCAGCCAACCCTTGGTGTGCAACAGGAACGCCTTTGCACTTCCGTCCGGGCTGCCTGGATCCAGAGGCGTAACCCCCAAGTACACCGAGGGCCACCAGCGGGCCAGTGCTACGGCATCACCCAGAATGTCCATCACCTCGTGCGGGGTTCCGGTCACGCGCCAGACGGTCAGAAATTCGTAGTCATTGCTGCTTCTGGAATTGCCGCCCATGCATCAGTCCTACTCTGCGATGTCCTCTGCCCACAACTGCGGGTTGTGCTCCTGGAACGTTCGCATCATGTCCACGCACCGCTGGTCATCCAGGACAACCACTTCAACTCCGCGAGATCGCAGAAGCTCGAACTCGCCGGCAAATGTGCGCGCTTCACCAACCACGACGCGGGGAATCTTGAACTGAATGATGGTTCCGGTGCACATGGCACAGGGGGCCAAGGTGGTGTAAAGCGTGGTGTCACGGTAACTCTTCTGCCGGCCGGCTGCGCGTAGGGCGGACATTTCCCCGTGTGCGATGGGGTCGCCGTTTTGGACCCGTTCGTTGTGTCCGCTCGCGATGACCACGCCGCCCCGGGAGAGTGCTGCGCCGATGGGAATGCCGCCTTGGTTGAGGCCCTTTTGGGCGGCCCGGTAGGCGGCTTCGAAAGCGGGGTCAGGGGCCGTTCGCGGTGCAGGCGTGACGCCGGGCCGCTGTGAGACATGAGTCATGCGGTCATTCTCGCATGCCGCCATCTTGCCGGATCCACAGACTGTCCCCATGCGGGCCTGGGGAAATGCGGATCCCCGCATCGCTGGTGCAATGCGGGGACCTTCGTCGGCAGGCTACTTTTTGGGCAGGCCTGCCGGGTTCAGTTCAGACTTCTGGATGGCTTCCGCAGAGAGCCCCCAGCGGTCCAGGATCTTGGCGTAGTCGCCATCCTCGATCAGCTGGTTCAGGGCCGCCTGGGCAGCAACCGCGAGGCCGTTGCCCTTCTGGGTGGTGAAGGCAATCTCGGCCGTCAGGGGCCAGCCGCCGTTCAGCGTGCCCACTTCCTTGGTTTTGCCGTCCTTCGCTGCCTTGTAGGCGGCTGAGGCGTTCGGGCCAAACGTCAGGTCCGCACGGCCTGACTGGAGCGCCAGGGTTGAAGCGGAGTCGTCGTCGTAATACTGGAAGGCGACCGGCTCGAGGCCCTTGGCTTTGTTCGCCTCATCCCAGCGGACCAGGATGGCTTCCTGGTTGGTGCCGGAGCCCACGATGATCCGCTTGCCGGCAACGTCCTTGGCTTCCTTGATGTCGCCGATGGTGGAGTCGGCCTTCGCGTAGAAGCCGAGGAGGTCGTTGCGGTAGGTTGCGAAATCGAACTTCTCCTTGCGCGCCTCGGTGACTGTCACGTTGGAGAGCACGGCCTCGTACTTGCCAGATTCGACGCCCAGGGGCCAGTCTGCCCACGCGACGGGGAGGACTTCAACTTCGAGCCCCAGGGACTCGCCCACCGCGTAGGCGATGTCCACTTCGCTGCCAATCAGCGTCTTGTTGTCTGTTGCGAACAGCGTCAGCGGGGCCGAGCCGCCAGTGGTGACTACGGTCAGTTTGCCGTCCGCCTTGATGGCTTCCGGGACCAGCGCGGCCGCCTCAGGATCGCCGTCCACCTTGATGCGGTCCTGCTCCGGGGCCAGATTGAACGTCTTGCCTGCCGTGGTGGCGGAGCCCGACGACGGTGCTGACGCCGCCGTCGCGCCCGGGTCCGAGCAGGCCGCAAGCGCCAGCAGCGAGGTCACCGCGAGAGCTGCTCCGAAAGCCGGTTTCGTCTTGAATGTGGCCATGATTTCCCCTTGGAAGTTCGTGAACGATGCAACGGATTTTGCTTGTGGCAGCAACTATCCGGGAGCGCAGGCACGGGATCAAAGGCCGCCGAAACGGTGCGATACCGGGAGTAACGGCCGTTAACCCGGCGTCAGGGGCGGTCATAATCCAAGTAGTGCCCTGAGTGGTGCCTGGGAATGTGAGTACTCACCCAAAAAAGACAGGTGCCAATTACGCGTGTGCTCCCTTGGCCCAGCCGCCTACGGTGGGGCTACGCAGCGACCAACGCCGGTCGCGTCACGGTCTCACCAGGAGTTTTCATGCCCATTGCAGCGCCAAAATCCTCCCTCACCAGACGACTGGCCGCCGCGGTTGTCTTGCCCGGTTTGCTCACGAGCTCGCTTGTCTTCGCCATGCCGGCTACCGCGGCCACGACGTCCGCCGGTATCTGCAACGGCGTGGTGAATCAGCAAGCGCATCGGGGCTTCGTGCAGGAGAACCTGCTTAAGGCGGCTGCGAAGAAGAATGCGACACTAATCGCTACGCTGCACGCCGATCGAGCCACTTTGCTGGCACAGGAAACCTCACTGAAGGCGGAGATCAGCAGCTTGACTGACAGCATCGCTGCCCTGGACACTGCTGTGGCTGAAATTGACGCTGCAATTACAAGAGCTGAAAGCCAATTGGGCGATCTCACCAAGCAGGAGACTGCCAAGACCCAGGAGATTCAGACCGCCCAAAGCGCCCTCGCAGATTTGACTGCGCTGCGGGAAAGCGTCGTCGCGGAGCTGTCCCCACTTCAGCAGCAGGTGGCTGTGGCCCAGGCAGAGTCTGCCGGACTGAAGCTGCAGAAGGCGGAAGTTGATTCGGCAATCGCTGACAAGAAGGTCAGCATAGATGCTGCAGAGGGCGAGCTGAGCGAACTTAAGTCCGCCGCGGCCGTTGCTGCCGCTGCGCTGGCCGCGAAAACTAATCACATAGCGGCTGCTGAGGAAGAACTGATCGAATTGAGGTCGGCAGCGGAACGCGCCGCCACTGATGTTACCGAGGCGGCCCGAGCCGTCAGCGATGCCACAGCCCAGTTGCAGGCGCTCGAAGTCGCCGGTAGCCAAGCTCAGTCCGAACTTGACGCGAAGAGGCAGGAGTTGAGCCTTGCGGAAGGCACCCTTGCCTCCCTGAAGGTGATTGCCGACGCTGCCAGGGGGGCAGTCGACGCGAAACTGAACGAAATTGGTGATGCCAAAGAAGCGCTAACGAACGCGCAGGCTGCGTCGAAGGCTGCGGGGGACGCACTTACCTCTAAGAATTCCGAAATAGCGGGCGCTGAAGCCTTGCTCCTAACGCTCCAAGGCGACGCCAAAAAGGCAGCCGATGCGCTGGCCGAGAATGCCGAGCGGATTGACGCCCTGAGCAAGGAAATCGTTGGGCTGGACAAACAGCTGCTGGATGCGACTGCCGCCCTCAAGGACCAGGAGTCACGGATTGGAACCTTGCAGAGTCAGGTGAAAGCGTTGGGCGATTCCAAGCTGACCCTCGTTGCCGAAATCGCAGCGCTCACTTCCAGAATCACTAACGAATTTCCGCCGAGTTCCAATTCAAGTACAAAGAGGCAGCTGGAGGCCCTTCGGGCCAGCAAGGAAGCTGACCTCGCGACAACCAGCGGGGAGATCTCAGCGAAGGACGCCGAGATTGCGATCTTGCAGCGCGATATCCCTGCCCTGCAGACTCAGGTCAACTCGCTGAATACGCAATTGGCTTTGAAGAAGGCGGATAGCGCCGCACTCCAACTGCAAGCTGCACCGCTGCAGGATACCTTGACCCGGGCCAACGAATCAGTTGCCGCCCAGCAGTCTGAGATCGCATCCCTAACAGCGCAACTTCCGTCCCTGCAACTGGCAGTGCAAGAAGCCATTAAGGCAGTCGCTACTGAAGAGGATGAGCTAGCAGCACTAGAGAACCAGCTTCCTGGGCTGACGAAATCACGGGACGATGCGGCGGCTGCTGCGGTGGTTCAGGCCGAACTGGTGGCAGCTCTTACGGATGAGGAGTCGGGACTTGCAGAAGGTGTGACGGCAGCCCAGCAGGCGATTGCTGACCAACAGACGATTCTTGACGGATTCAACCGCACCCTCGCCGCGGCGGAACGAGCGCTAGTGGAGGCCGACGCCTTGGTGGAAGCCCAGAAGAGTCTGATTGAAGGCCTCAATTCTGAGCTACCCGCTCTTGGGGCCGCAGTCAGTGACGCGGACACCGCAGTAAAAGCAAAAGAAGACCAAATAGTCATTCTGAGCTCTGACATGGAAAAGCTGGTCGCTACCTTGACCGTTCTTAACGCATCTATTGCTGGCAAGGAAAAGGAGATCAGCGCGCTGGAGACCAAAGTGGCGCCTCTGCTCGCTCAGCTCATTAGCATCGGGGATGAGATCACTGCAACGGAGAAGCAAATTGGCCAGCTCCAGGCGGACGCCGCAACACTTGCCGGGCAGGTATCCGATGCGCTGGCCACTTTGCGGGGACTTGAGGCGCAGAAGAATTCGAACAAGGCCGCCATCACTCTTCAGAAGGCCGTGGTCAGTGGCCTACAAGACAAGCTTGGAACCGTGCAGCTTCAGATTAAGGCCGTTGATGGTCAGATTTTGCTGGGTGGGTGCGTCGCCTGATCTTTAGGTCAGACTATAGAGAAGCCCGGCTGCATGGCCGGGCTTCTCTATAGTCTTGCCGCTATTGCGGAGGATTTACCAGCCAAGCCCTCACCACGTCCTCATTGGACTGCCGGTTCTGGCCGGTTATCCGGTTGCGGTCGCGGGTCAGGAGAAATAACCCGGGCGCCGCCGTCGTTGTCCACAGTGTGCCCGCCGGAACCCGGTGCGGCGAACCACTACGCAACGCATTGAAAGGCCGGCACCCGACGTGACGCTTCCCCTCTCCATCCTTGACCTGGCAACCATCGGTAAGGGCCAGACGGCGGCGGAGAGTTTCGCGGGCAGTGTGGCCATGGCGCAGCGGGCCGAGGAGCTGGGCTACCGGCGGATCTGGTACGCGGAGCACCACAACATGTCCTCCATCGCCTCGTCGGCCACCAGTGTGCTGATTGCCCACGTGGCGGCCCACACCAACACCATCAGGCTGGGCGCCGGCGGCATCATGTTGCCCAACCACTCGCCGCTGACCATCGCCGAGCAGTTCGGCACCCTGGAGACCCTGCACTCGGGCCGGATCGACCTCGGCCTGGGCCGCGCCCCCGGCAGTGACCAGAACACCTTGCGTGCCCTTCGTCGCGATCCGATGTCCTCGGACAGCTTCCCCCAGGACGTTCTGGAACTGCAGGGCTACCTCACCGGTCCCACCCGGATCCAGGGCGTTGAGGCCACTCCCGGCAAGGGCACCAACGTCCCGCTCTACATCCTGGGATCATCACTCTTCGGCGCACGCCTGGCCGCCCAGCTGGGCCTGCCGTACGCGTTCGCTTCCCACTTCGCGCCCACCGCCCTGCAGGATGCAGTAGCCATCTACCGCCGCGAATTCAAGCCGTCAGCCCAACTGGACGCCCCGCACGTGATCGCCGGCGTGAACGTGATTGCAGCGGACACCGCGTCCGAGGCACAGGAGACATTCCGGGCCACCAAGCGCGCCCGGGTCTCGCTGTTCTTCGGCGGCGGACGCGAGTTCACCGATGACGAAGCGGACATGATCCTTGACTCCCCGCAGGGCCAGCACGTCTCGCAGATGATGACGTACTCCGCCATCGGCACGCCGGACGCCGTGATCGAGTACCTTGACGAGTTCGCCAAGCACTCGGATGCCGACGAACTCATCGTCGCGCACCAGAGCACCGAAACCGGGGCGCGGCTGCGATCCGTGGAATTGCTCGCACAGGCCGCCGGGTTGGCCAAGGTCTGAGGCCTTGGGGCTCTTACCCACTTTTCCGACTTTTACACATATGTAATGTAAGAGACTTTCGCGGGAAACGGTCCGGGCGGAGAATGAACATGCCCCCTCAGGAATTCCGCTGGGGAGTTCCAGAGCGGGGCACCACCCGGACGTCCGTCAGGTAGATCCAACGGGCCGCTGTTCCGGGCAGGAATCTGCTCGAAGGGTTATGCAAATGCCTACTCCGCTCAATCAGAGTGTCGCCGATTCCGCGCTCCTGACCCGATCCCTCCCGCTGGGCTTGCTCCGCGCGTTCGTTATGTCGGACGTGGCAGACGAGGGCTTTACCCCCACCCTGCTTGCAGAGCTAAAGGTCCTGGCCCGGGTGCCCGGCCTGCTCGTGGCCTGCAACTACGGCGGAACGCTGTGCGACGCCGAGGGCATCTCCACCGAAACCCTCCCGCTGGGCAGCGCAGCCATTGCACTCCGCGCCCTGGCGGCCCTGCCCAACACCCATGCCGCCGTCATTTCCGGGCGGTCGCTGCGTGACCTCGCCGCGGTGTCCCGGCTTCCTGCCGAGGTGCATCTCATCGGTTCGCACGGTGCCGAGTCGGACATGGGGTACGCCCACGTCCAGTCCCTCGCCACCGAAGCCACCCTCCAGAAGGTCAGTGCAGCACTGTCTGAAGCCGTGGGCTTCCACCCCGGCATCTGGATCGAACGCAAACCCGTGGCTGTCTCCGTCCACACCCGGCCAGCCACGGCTGAGGTGGTGAAGACCGTCACCAAAACGGCGCGGGACATCGCCAAAGCCCACGGTTTGTTCTTCATCGTGGACGGCTCAGTGCTGGATCTCTCCGTGGTGGAACCGTCCAAGGCAGACGCCCTCGAAAGCCTGAGGTCCCGGCTTGGCGCCAGCGCCGCTCTGTATGCGGGGGACGCCTACAGCGACGAGCTGGCCATCGCCACCCTGCGGGGTCCGGACATGGGCCTGCGCGTGGGGCCTGGGGACACCCGGGCCACCCACCGGCTGCGGGACCCGGAATCATTCGCCCGGGTCCTTGCCATGCTCTTCGAACTGCGCCGCGCGTGGCTCTTCGGTGAGGACGCCGTGGGGCTGGAGCGGCACTCGATGATCGGCAACGGATCCTCCACCGCTTTGGTCACCCCGGACGCCAAGATCTGCTGGATGAGCCACCCGCTGCCGGATTCAGGCTCTCTGTTCGCGCACATCCTGGGCGGGGACGCAGCAGGGCACTTCTCTGTGGAACCGGTCAAGCCCTCCCAGGTGCTGGGTCAGCGGTATGTGGACAGCACCATGATCGTGGAGACCCGCTGGGCTGATGTCACTGTCACCGACTATCTGGAACCCGCGCCGGAGGGGATCACCAGCCTGGTCCGGGTGCTGTCCGGCACCGGCGGCGCAAAAATCGTCTTCGCACCGCGCCCGGACTACGCCAACGCCCCGTTCAGCATGGAGGCCCGCGGCGACGAACTCCACGTGGTGGGCACATCGGATCCGATCATCCTGTTTGCCCCCGGCGTCAGCTTCACCATCACCTCCGACGGCCGCCATGCCACAGCCATGGCTTCGGTCAACCTGCAGGACGGGCCAGTGGTCCTCAACCTGCGCTGCGGGGATACTGAACCGCAGTTGGCGGATCCCAGCGGGGAGACTGATCGGCGCGCCGGGGTAGCCCATCATTCCCGGCGCTGGGTGCGGGATCTCGAGCTTCCCTCGGTAAAACCGTCACTGGTCCGCCGCTCCGCGCTGGTCCTCCGTGCCCTGGTGCACGAGCCAACCGGTGCCGTGCTGGCCGCGCCCACCACATCGCTGCCGGAGGGAATCGGCGGCACCCGGAACTGGGATTACCGGTACTGCTGGCTGCGCGACGGGTCCATGACCGTGAATGCGCTCGCGGACCTCGGCTCCACCACCGAGGCGGCCGGATTCCTGGCGTGGCTGGGCCGCATCCTTGAACACGCGCCCGGCCCGGAATGGCTGCACCCCCTGTACTCCGTCACGGGCGCGCCGCTGTCCACGGAAGCCGTCGTCGACAGCCTGCCCGGGTACGCGGGCTCCCGTCCCGTCCGGATCGGCAACGCCGCTGACCACCAGGTCCAGCTGGACGTCTTCGGCCCCATTGCTGAGCTGATCCATACGCTCAGCGAACGGCACGGAACCCTCGCAGATGACCACTGGGAACTCATGGTGCAGATGGCGGCCGCCGTCCTGGCCCGCTGGCACGAACCCGACCATGGCATCTGGGAAGCCCGCCGCCCCCCGCGTCACCACGTCTACACCAAAGTCATGTGCTGGGTAACGCTGGACCGGGCACTCCGCACCGCGGAAAGGCACGGCAGGGCGCCGGAACCCTCCTGGGAACCCACCGCCCAAACCATCCGTGAGGAAGTCCTGCGCGAGGGCTGGGATGAGTCCGCCCAGTCCTACACGGTGGCCTACGACAGCCCGGACCTGGATGCCGCCGTCCTGCACATGGGGCTGTCCGGCCTGCTGGACGTCACCGACCAGCGCTTCCTGGACACCGTCACCGCTGTGGAACGGGAACTGCGGGTGGGGCCAACCGTCTTCCGCTACAGGTACGACGACGGCCTGCCGGGTCTGGAGGGCGGCTTCCACATCTGCACCACCTGGCTGATTGAGGCGTACGTTGCGGTGGGCAGGATTGAGGAGGCCTGGGATCTGTTCGATCAGTTGGTGAATTTGTTCGGGCCCACCGGGCTGCTGCCCGAGGAATACGATCCCAGTACGGAAACCCACCTGGGAAACCATCCCCAGGCCTACTCGCACCTGGGCTTCATCCGCTGCGCCCGGCTGCTGGACATGCATCATGACAGGCAGGAACCGCGGGCGAAGCACTAGGTGGCCGCACCGTTCCCTCCCTAGAGTGGAGCGATGACAACCCAGGCCAATCCAGTGGGATTCCGCTCCGAACGAGGCCCCATCCTCATTGCCCTCATGCTGGCCACCGGCCTGGTAGCCATTGACGCAACCATCGTGGCCACAGCCGTGCCCTCGATCGTGGCTGACATCGGCGGGTTCGCGTCTTTCCCCTGGCTCTTCTCGGCGTACCTGCTGGCCCAGGCTGTCTCGGTACCCATTTACGGGAAGCTGTCCGACATGGCCGGCCGCAAACCGATCATCCTGGCCGGCATCGGACTTTTCCTCCTTGGTTCCATCCTCTGCGGTTTCGCCTGGAGTATGCCGGCGCTCATTGCCTTCCGTGCGTTGCAGGGCCTGGGCGCCGGGGCCGTGCTGCCGGTTTCGATCACCATCGCCGGGGACATCTATTCGCTCGAGGAACGCGCCAAAGTCCAGGGCTACCTCGCGAGTGTTTGGGCGGCGTCGTCCGTTGTGGGGCCGAGCCTCGGCGGTATTTTCGCCTCCTTGGACGCCTGGCGGGGGATCTTCCTGGTCAACGTCCCGCTGTGCCTGCTGGCGGGGTGGATGCTGCTGCGTACCTTGCATGAGAACGTGGAGCCTGCCAAACACAAGGTGGACTATCCCGGAGCGGCCCTGCTGGCGGGATCGCTCACCCTGCTGATCCTCGGTGCGCTCCAAGGCGGGAACACCTGGGCGTGGGACTCGCCGGTCAGCATCGGCATCTTCGCCGCCGGAGCGGTCCTTCTGGTCCTGTTCATCCTGGTTGAGCGGCGGGCAGCCGAACCCGTCTTCCCGCCGTACGTCCTATCGCGGCGGCTGCTCGGCACCACCGCACTGGTCTCCTTCGGTGTGGGAACGGTCATGATCGGGCTGACTTCCTATGTGCCCACTTTCCTGGACGGCGCGCTGGCAACATCCCCGCTGGTTGCCGGCCTGGCGCTGGCGGCGTTGACCGTCGGCTGGCCGATCAGTGCGTCACAGGCGGGCCGTTTCTACCTGCGGATCGGCTTCAAGTCCACAGCGCTGATCGGCATCAGCATCACCGTCCTCGGGGTGGCCATCCTCGCGCTGACCTCAGCCACTCCCAACGTGGCGCTGGTGGCAGGCAGCTGCTTCGTCGTCGGGCTTGGCCTTGGCCTGGTGGCCACGCCCACCCTGATCGCTGCCCAGTCCAGCGTTCCGTGGAACGAACGCGGTGTGGTCACCAGCACCAATCTCTTTGCCCGCTCGATCGGCAGTGCACTGGGAGTGGCTGCCTTCGGCGCGGTGGCCAATGCCGTTTACGCCGCCTCCGCTGGGGGGACAGGCAATGGGTCAAACGTGGTGGCGGCTTCCGGGGCCGTGTTCCTCAGCGTGCTCGCCGGCGCTGTCCTCACGGTGGCCGCGGTGATTGCCATGCCGGCTACACCTAAAACCAGCCCACACCGGCAGGCCTTCAACCCTGACCCGGCCACGGACTCGCCTGAGGTGCGCTGACCGCCGCGGACGCGGTTCAGTTCAGCAGCAGGGCGACGCCGATCATCGCGGGCACCGCCACCACGGTGGTGATCAGGACGGTGTCCTTGGCTACGGTAAGGCCGGTGTTGTAGCGGCTGGCGGCAACAAAGACGTTCTGCGCCGTGGGCAGGGAGGAAATGACCACCACGGCAAACAACGCGTGCCCTTCCATGCCCAGGGCAAAGCGGGCAAAAACATAGGCCATTGCCGGCTGCACCACAAGCTTGAAAGTACTCGCCAGGACAGTATCGAAACGTCTGCCCGCCGCCGCCTGCAACGGCCTGCCGCCGTTCAGGCTCATGCCAAAAGCGATCAACATGGCAGGGATGGCCGCGCCGCCAATCAGATGGATTGGCTCCAGGACCAGCGGCGGCACCTCCCAGCCGCTGCCCGCCACCAGCAGGCCCAGCCCGGAGCCAACAATCATGGGATTCCGCAGGATCATCAGGACAAACCCCAGCGGTGTGGTGCGGTGGGAGCTGGTGCTGGCGTCCAGGAGCATCAGGAACAGCGGTGAGAAGAAGGCAAGCTGGAAAATCAGCAGCGGCGCCACGTAGCTGGCATCGCCGAGGACGTAGATGGCGATGGGAATGCCCAGGTTGGCGGAGTTGACCAGGGATGCGGCCATCGAGGACATCAGCGCTTCCGGCATCGCCCGTTTTAACCAGAACTTCACGATCGCAAAGAAGACAAGGGCGCTGGCGAAGGCGGCGACGGCCGTGACCAGCAGGGGTTCCGCGAAGACGGCGTTCAGCTCCGCCTTGCTGAGGGTCTCGAACAGCAGGGCCGGGCTCGCCACGAAGAAGGTCAGTCCACTCAGGACCTGGCGGCCGTTCTCGCCAAGAATTCTCTGCCGGCCAACAAACCAGCCCACCAGGATGATGAACCAGACCACAAAAAAGCCCTGCAGCACGCCTACCAAGAAGTGCCCCCGAATCTTCGGGGGTGATGGTTGCCCGGACTCACGCTCCGGCTACAGTGCGGCGTTATTAAGGGCGAATGGCGGGCGCATCAGGCCGGGCGTGTGGCCCTCCGCGGGATCGTTCCCGATCTGGACGATCCTGTTGTCCCGGTCCACGTGGACAACCTTCGGCGAGTAGGCCTGAGCCTCTTCCGTGGTCATCTGCGCATACGTGATCAGGATGACAATGTCGTTCTCATGCATCAGGTGCGCGGCGGCACCGTTGATGCCGATAACGCCCGAGCCCCGCTCACCGGCGATGGTGTAGGTCTCCAGGCGCGCACCATTGGTCACGTCCACAATGGCCACAAGCTCACCGGGGAGGATATCGGCAGCATCAAGGAGGTCCAGGTCTACGGTGACCGAACCTACGTAGTGGAGGTCGGCGTGCGTGACGGTGGCCCGATGAATTTTGGACTTGAACATTGTGCGATTCATAACAGCCACAGTCTAGCGCCGGCCCTTCTCATCGCGCAGTGACGCAGGGAACACTACGGCCGGGCAGTTCCGGAACCGGCCAGGACGCAAAGCGTTGTTACCCACCCCCGGCGGGGACGCCGCCGTCGTCAGTCTGGGCTACGGACGCGGCAGCCACCGCCAGAGTCTCCCGGGCAGCGAGGATGGCTGGACGCTGGGCGCTGGAACGGCGCACCGAGGTGAAGATGGTGCGGTGCGGATTGCCGGGCAGATCCAGCAACTGGGCGGTAGTGCCGCGCCCGATCCATACAAGGTCAGGCATCAGTGCCACGGCATTCCCGGATTCGATAAGCCGCATCTGGGCCTGGAGGTCCGCTGTTTCGAACCGGACGTCGGGCTCGAAGCCTGCGCTGCGGCAGGCCTGTTCCGCCCAGTGCCGGGAGGCCGCACCACGAGGCTCCATCACCCACGGCAGCGCTGCCGTTTCCTCCAGCGAGGTGACTGGTGACTGGTCCGGAGTCCTTGGCGGAACGGCAAGCCGGATGGCGTCGGTGGTCAGCTTGACGCGGTCAAGTTCGGGATAGCGCGGCGCGGCGTGGCCTGGATACTGTTCGGCGATCACCAGGTCAAAGTCCCGCGCCCACGTCTCGTGCAGCGCGGTTTCCGGCTCGCGCTGGATCATCTCAATCCGCACCTCCGGATAAGCCGCTCCCATCCGTGTGAGCGTATCCGGCATCAGCGCAAGTGCTGCGGACTGAAACACCGCTATCCGGACCGTCCCTGTGACGGTGGTGAGGGAGGCGGCGAGGTCCGCTTCCGCCTGCTCCATGGTCTCCAGCAGCTGGGCGGTGTGGGCCACAAGGACCTCCGCCTGGGGCGTCAGCTGGACACGCCGTCCGGTTTTCCGCAGCAGCTCCACGCCCACTTCCTTCTCGAGCAAGGCCAGCTGCTGAGAGACCGACGACGGGCTGTACTGGAGTGCGTCTGCCACTTCCGCGAGGGTGCCCCGGATCTTCAATTCCCGCAAGAGCCTGAGGCGGCGAACATCAAGCATGAGGAATTCCTTACCGAATCTAATGGATATTGGTTAGAAGTAGTCACTTTATCTAATGCAAGCAGGCTTGCATACTGAGGTGACTGAGTTGCCTCCGTCACACGTGCCGCCAGTGACCGCCGTGACGGGCCCCCACCCCAAGCAGGAGTTCCTGATGACCACTAAAGACATGTCCCAGTCGATCATGAGGCGCAAGCCCATTGACGACATCGAAGAAGAAAACAAGCACAGCGGCCTGTTCAAGTCCCTCGGACTCTGGCAGCTCACCGCCATCGGCGTCGGCGGCATCATCGGCGTCGGCATCTTCTCCCTCGCAGGACTGGTGGCGGCTGGCAGCGCAGACACTCCGGGTGTGGGGCCCGCCGTGCTGTTCTCCTTCCTGATCGCTGGCCTGGCTTCCGCGGCGGCCGCCCTGTCCTACGCCGAATTTGCAGGCATGATCCCGCGGGCGGGTTCCGCCTACACCTACGGCTACGTGGCGCTGGGCGAGGTGATCGGCTGGTTCATCGGCTGGGACCTGTTGCTCGAATACATCGCGATTGTGGCCGTGGTGGCCATCGGCATCTCGGGCTATTTCGATGCGTTCCTTTCGGGGATCGGCATCCAGATGCCGCTCTGGATGACCTCGACGCCGGATGAAGGCAAGGGTGGCATCGTCAACATTCCGGCGATCGTGGTCTGCCTGATCGTGACCTGGATCCTCTCCCGCGGCACCAAGGCGTTTGGCCGGTTCGAACTGGTGGCCGTTGCCATCAAGGTCATCCTGATCCTGTTCATCATCGGTCTCGGCATTTTCTACATCGACACCAACAACTACAACCCGTTTATGCCCAGCGGATTCGGACCCGTACTGGCCGGCGCTGCCACCGTGTTCTTCGCGGTGTTCGGCTATGACGCCATGAGTACCGCAGCGGAAGAGGCTACTGACGGCAAGAAGCACATGCCGAAGGCCATCATCCTGTCGCTGATCATCGCCATGCTGCTCTACGTTGCCGCAACGCTGGTGCTGACCGGAATGCAGAACTACAAGGACATCAACCCCACAGCCGGCTTCGCGTCAGCTTTCACCGGGGTTGGCCTGCCCGTCATCGCCACCATCATTTCGGTCTTTGCCGTCCTGTCCATCCTGACCGTGATGCTGACGTTCCTCCTGGGTGTCACCCGCGTCTGGTTCTCGATGAGCCGTGATGGACTCCTGCCTGGCTGGTTCTCCAAGACCGACCGGCACGGCACGCCGCAACGGGTCACCTGGATTGCCGGCGTCGCTTCTGCCCTGCTGGCCGGCGTGTTCCCCATCAAGGAGGTCGCGGACCTTACCAATATCGGCATCCTGGCCGCGTTCGTCGTCGTCTGCTTCGCTGTCATCGTGTTCCGTTACAAGAAGCCGGACGCCCCGCGCACCTTCCGCCTGCCGTTCATGCCCGTGATTCCCGCCTTCGGCGTCCTGGCCTCGGCCTTCCTGATGACCCAGCTGCACTGGGAAACCTGGATGCGGTTCGGTGTGTGGCTGGTCATCGGCCTGGCCATCTACTTCTTCTACGGCAAGAAGAACTCGCTGATGAATCCCAACAGCCCGCGTCACGAGGAAATCGTGGAGATGCACCGCCCCCTCGCCTGACCCAACGCTCTGGCACTTCCTGTCGTATAAAACCGGACGCTCTATCACTTTCTTGAAGAAAGTGATAGAGCGTTTTCGGTTTTCCTGCAGCAAGTGAGAGAGCGTCCGTTGAAAAGGCGCAGGGAGTGAGAGAGCGTCGGGGGAAGGGTTGGGTTTTCTAACCTGTATTGCTCAGAAAACATCGCTTTATCTTATGTGACCGCAGGCTCATACTGATGGATAAGACCCCTTCGCTCCCGAAGAAAGAACGAGAATCAGCCATGACCAACACTGCAATCGAGCCCGGCGTGAACGCCGGATCCGCGCCGCGCACTGCTGACGTTGACGTCCCCCAGGCCCGTGCCCTGGCCGCGGAAACCATCGCGTTGGTCCGCCACTGGCTCACCGAAGCGTCGAAGGTTCCGGTGGACGCTTCCGCGCAGCAGCTGGCCGGCGTCCTGAAGGACCCCAATGGGCTGGACTTCACCGTGGGCTTCGTGGACGGCGTGGTCCGCCCCGAGGACCTTAACGTCGCCGCCCGCAACCTGGCCGCCCTGGCGCCCAAGGTTCCGGCGTTCCTGCCCTGGTACATGCGCCGCGCGGTCCAGCTCGGCGGCACCATGGCCCCGGTCCTGCCCCAGGTTGTCATCCCGATCGCCCGCCGCGTGCTCCGCGAAATGGTGGGCCACCTGATCGTGGACGCCACCGACGCCAAGCTCGGGCCGGCCATCGCCAAGATCCGCAAGGACGGCATCAAGCTCAACGTCAACCTCCTCGGCGAAGCAGTGCTCGGCGAGCACGAGGCCTCCCGCCGGCTCGAGGGCACCCACACCCTCCTTGCCCGGCCGGACGTTGACTACGTCTCCATCAAGGTGTCCTCCACCGTGGCCCCGCACTCTGCCTGGGCGTTCGATGAGGCAGTGGAGCATGTCGTCGAAAAGCTCACGCCGCTGTTCGCGCGCGCCGCCTCCTTCGCAGGGACCGGCCCCGGTGAGAAGGCCAAGTTCATCAACCTGGACATGGAGGAATACAAGGACCTGGACATGACCATCGCGGTCTTCACCCGGATCCTGGACAAGCCCGAGTTCAAGGACCTGGAAGCCGGCATCGTGCTCCAGGCCTACCTCCCGGACGCCCTCGCAGCCATGATCCGCCTCCAGGACTGGGCTGCGGAGCGCCGGGCCAACGGCGGTGCCGCCATCAAGGTCCGCGTGGTCAAGGGCGCCAACCTGCCCATGGAACAGGTGGAATCCTCGCTGCACGACTGGCCCCTGGCCACCTGGCACACCAAGCAGGACTCAGACACCAACTACAAGCGGGTCATCAACTACTCGCTGCACCCGGACCGGATCAAAAACATCCGCATCGGCGTGGCTGGCCACAACCTGTTCGACATCGCCTTCGCCTGGCTCCTGGCCAGGCAGCGCGGCATCGCGGATACCGCACCGCAGAGTATCGAGTTCGAGATGCTGCTCGGCATGGCTCAGGGCCAGGCAGAAGCCGTCAAGAAGGACGTCGGCTCGCTCCTGCTCTACACCCCCGTGGTGCACCCGGCCGAGTTCGACGTCGCGATCGCCTACCTGATCCGCCGCCTCGAAGAGGGCGCCAGCCAGGATAACTTCATGTCCGCGGTGTTCGAGCTGGGGGGGAACTCCCCAACAAGCACTGCCCTGTTTGAGCGCGAGAAGCAGCGCTTCCTCGCCTCCCTGGACACGCTCGACGACGCCGTCCCCCCGGCCAACCGGCAGCAGAACCGCAACCTCCCGCCGCAGCCGCTGCCGCACGATTCGTTCAAGGACACCCCGGACACGGATCCGTCCCTGCCCGCCAACCGCGACTGGGGCCGGGCCATCCTGGGCCGCGTCCCGTCCTCCACGCTGGGCAACGCCGCCGTGGAAGCAGCCACCATCAAGGACGAGGCAACCCTCAACACCGTGATCGAAACAGCAGTTGAAAAGGGCAAGGCCTGGGGTGCCCTGTCCGGCGACGAGCGCGCCGAGATACTGCACCGAGCCGGCGACGTCCTGGAGGCCCGCCGCGCCGATCTCCTCGAGGTCATGGCCAGCGAAACCGGCAAGACCATCGACCAGGGCGATCCCGAGGTCAGCGAAGCCGTGGACTTTGCCCACTACTACGCCGAATCGGCGCGCAAACTGGAAAAGGTCGACGGCGCCACGTACGTCCCGGCGAAGCTCACCGTGGTGACCCCGCCATGGAACTTCCCTGTTGCCATCCCCGCAGGGTCCACCCTCGCGGCACTCGCCGCCGGCTCCGCCGTCGTGATCAAACCCGCCAAGCAGGCCCGCCGCAGCGGCGCCGTGATGATCGAAGCCCTCTGGGAAGCCGGCGTTCCGCGGGACGTGCTGACCATGGTCCAGCTGGGTGAGCGGGAACTGGGCAAGCAGCTGATCTCGCACCCCGCCGTGGACCGGGTAATCCTCACCGGCGGCTACGAGACCGCCGAGCTGTTCCGTTCCTTCCGCAAGGACCTGCCGCTCCTGGCCGAGACCAGCGGCAAGAACGCCATCATCATCACTCCCAGCGCCGATCTGGACCTGGCAGCCAAGGACGTGGCCTACTCCGCGTTCGGCCACGCCGGCCAGAAGTGCTCCGCAGCCTCACTGGTGATCCTGGTGGGCTCGGTTGCCAAGTCCAAGCGCTTCCACAACCAGCTTGTGGACGCCGTGACCTCACTGAAGGTGGGCTACCCGGAGGACCCCACCAGCCAGATGGGCCCGATCATCGAGCCAGCCAACGGCAAGCTCCTCAACGCCCTCACCACGCTCGGCGAAGGCGAAAACTGGGCTGTTGAGCCGAAGAAGCTGGACGGCACCGGCCGCCTGTGGAGCCCGGGCGTGCGCTACGGCGTCCGCCGCGGGTCCTACTTCCACCTCACCGAGTTCTTCGGACCGGTCCTTGGCGTGATGACCGCTGACACCCTGGAAGAGGCCATCGCCATCCAGAACCAGATCGAATACGGTCTCACCGCCGGCCTGCACTCCCTGAACCCGGACGAGCTGGGCATCTGGCTCGACAGTATCCAGGCCGGAAACCTGTACGTGAACCGCGGCATCACCGGGGCCATTGTGCAGCGCCAGCCGTTCGGTGGTTGGAAGAAGTCCGCAGTGGGGGCCGGCACCAAGGCCGGCGGGCCCAACTACCTGACCGGCCTCGGCCACTGGGTCAGCAGCGAAGCCACATCGTCGGCAGCAGTGACCAACTCAGGGGTGCGCCGGATCTTGAACGCCACCGCGGATGCCGTCCAGCCGGCCGAACTGGAGTCCCTCCAGCGCTCGCTCGCATCCGATGCGCAGGCCTGGGCCGACGAGTTCGGGACCGCCAAGGACGTCTCCGGCCTGAGCGCGGAGCGGAACATCTTCCGCTACCGTCCGCTGCCGGTCACCGTCCGGCTCTCCGAAGGTGCCCCGCTGGCGCACCTCGCCCGGACTGTCGCCGCTGGCGTCCTGGCCGGTTCGCAACTGACCGTCTCCACCGCCGTCGAGCTTCCCGCACAGCTGCGCGCGGTGCTCACCGGACTGGACATCAACGTGATGGTGGAGTCCGACGCCGAATGGCTGGCAACCGCAGCCCGCCTCGCCGCGGCGGGCAAGCTGTCCGGCGCACGGATCCGGCTGATCGGCGGGGACGCCACTGCCCTGGCGGAAGCGACGGACGGCCGGCCGGACCTTGCGGTGTACTCGCACCCGGTCACGGAGGCCGGGTACGTGGAGCTGCTGCCGTTCCTGCACGAGCAGGCCATCAGCATCACGGCGCACCGCTTCGGAACGCCGAACCACCTCTCGGACGCCCTGATCTGAGCGTGAACCCGGCCCGGTCAGATCACCGTTGACTAAGAGGGTTGACACAGCGAAAGGCCCGGCGGCCACCTTGTTGAGCCGCCGGGCCTTTCGCTGTTATCGGATGGGGCTGCGCTTCAGCTAACGGCTGCGGCGCGGCAGGAGACCTTCAGTAGTCACCCCAGGTACCAGCCCGGGGGAGCCCACGAGGCGGGAACGCTGTGGGCGGAAAATTCTTCACAACGGGTGCAGGTATAGGCGACTTCGCCCAGTGTCCTGACCGCCCCGTCACGCCGGTAAACCGGAGGAATGTACGACTCCAAATAAATGAACTCGTCGGTGCCGCACTTATCGCACGTGGGCTTGCTGACGAACTCGGGCTCCGCCCTGGAAGTGATGGAGCTGTGACCCGAATGGTGGGTGACCAGAGGACGCACCGGGTGGTGCGTGCGCGTTAATGCTGGGTAAAGATGGGTGTTCTCGGCTGTCGTCATTGGCTGCCTATCCCGAGCGCGGCCGCCCCATGGGCTGCAGGGCGCACTCGTACGGTTTGAACCGGCCACTGCTTGACCCCATGGATAATCCAGCATAGGGGAGGCGGGCTTTTTCTACAATGGTTTGAGCAAACCCTGGGCCCGGTCCGGGCGCTGTCAGGCCGACTTCTTCAGGGTCCTGCCCACGATGGCCTGGGTCAGTGCATCGATCACTTCGGCGTTGGCCAGCGGATTGCGGATCAGTGTGAAGTCGACGTCGCCCACCGGCGGAAGGTCAAACCGGCGGGTGATGATCTTCAGGTCCTCGGGAACGAGCGACGTCGGCATAACGGCGATCCCGATGCCCGCCCTGAGTGCCGCCAGGACTCCGCTGATTTGCCGGGTGGTGCAGGTGATCCGCCACGTCCGGCCGTGTGATTCAAGGGCGTCGATGGCCAGCTTCCGGCTGAGGCTGGGGGAGGGGTAGGCGATCAGCGGCACGTGATCACCCGGCTCGAGGGAGGTCTGCTCCAGTCCCACCCACGAGAAGGAATCGTGCTGGACTACCGTGCCGTCCTTGGCCCCGGCCACCCACTTCACGAACACGAGGTCCAACTGGCCTGCGTTGAGCTTCCGGTACAGCTGGTCGCTCTGGCCCACCGTCAGCTCAAGGTTGATCTGCGGATAGACCTGCCGGAACTCGCGCAGAATCCGGGGAAGTCCTGTGATGGCAAGGTCATCGGCCGTACCGAAGCGGAGCCGGCCGCGCATCGCGGAGCCCGAGAAGTAGCGCGCGGCGGCATCGTGCGCCGAGAGGATGGTCCGGGCAAAACCGGCCATGGCATCCCCGTTGTCCGTCAGGCGGACGTCACGGGTGTCCCTGGTGATGAGGACCCGCTTGGCGGCCAGCTCCAGTTTGCGGACGTGCTGGCTGACGGTGGGCTGTGCGAGCCCCAGCCGCTCGGCGGCCTTGGTGAAGCTCAGCGTCTCAGCCACGGCCAGGAAGGAGCGGAGCTGGGCGGGTTCAAACACGGGGTCTCCTTGCGCGCTGCAGTGGCCCTAAAGCGGGCCCTATTACGGATTGTAATGCTAGTTATTGACTCGATAGTTCTACATAATCGCTCCGGTTCAGCTTAGCGTTGGAGTCATCCCGGACCGCCCGCTTCCCTGAGGACATCCCTGTGGCACCCCCACCGCCTTCATCGGCAACCGTCAGCCAACCCGTTATCGACTCAGCTTCCTCCCAGACCCAGCCCATCGCCGTCGTCAGTGAACACCTCCCCTGGCGCCACACGTTCATCTCCCTGAAGGTCCCCAACTTCCGCATCTTCGCGATTGGCCACTTCGTTGCAGTGATCGCGCTCTGGATGCAGCGGATTGCCCAGGACTGGCTGGTGCTGGAACTGTCCGGCTCCGTCACGGCCGTGGGCATCACGGTGGCACTGCAGTTCCTGCCATCGCTGATCCTCGGCCCGTGGGGCGGAATGATGGCTGACAGGTTCGCCAAGCGGAAGATCCTCATCCTGTGCCAGTCCATGGCCGGCGTGCTGGCGGCGGCACTGGCAGTTCTTGCCCTCAGCGGCGCGGTGGAAGTCTGGCACGTCTATGTCATCGCGTTGGTGCTGGGCTTGGTCACTGTCCTGGACCAGCCGGCGCGGCAGGTGTTCGTGAACGAGTTGGTAGGCCCGAAGTACCTGCGCAATGCCATCAGCGTCAACTCCACCACTTTCCAGCTGGGCGGGCTGATCGGTCCTGCGCTGGCGGGTCTGCTGCTCACCGCCGTCGGTGCAGGATGGGCTTTTGCCGCGAATGCGCTGGCGTGCTGCTCCACGGTGACCATGTTGCTGCTCCTGCGCAAGGACCGGCTGTTCATCAGCAGGCCGGCGCCCAAGAAGAAGGGCATGCTGCGCGAGGGGCTGCGGTACGCCCTCAGCAAACCCACCATTTACTGGCCGTGGTTGATGGCAGGGTTCATCGCCGTGTTCGCCATGAGCCTGCCCGTGCTGCTGGCTGCCTTCGCTGACCGGGTGTTCGACATCGGCGCCGGGGGCTACGGCCTGCTGAACGCCCTCGTAGCACTGGGCGCCCTGGCCGGTGCCGTTGCGTCCACCCGGCGCCGGCAGCTGCGGCTTAGGTCCGTGGTGTTCTGCGCCGGAATGTACGGCGTGATGCTGTGCCTGGCCGCGTTCGCCCCGTCCCTGGTCTGGTTCGGGGCGGTCATGGTGATGTCCGGCTTCTGGTGCCTGATGTTCCTCACCGGCTCCAACCAGCTGGTCCAGATCAGCTCCAACATGGGCATCCGCGGCCGCGTCATGAGCCTGTACATCATGGTGCTGATCGGCGGCCAGGCCATCGGCGGGCCCATGCTCGGCTGGATTGCCGAAAACGTGAATCCCCACGTTGCCTTGTTCGTTTCAGGCGGGGTGCCGGCGTTCGCTGCCCTGACGGTCGGCGTCGTGCTTGCCCGCAAGGGTGCCCTCGGGCTCAGGGTGAACCTGAAGGACCGGCGCCACCCGGTGCGCATCGTGAGCCGGGCGTCGGCCGCCTAAAATAGCCGACCACCGCATCCGTCTCCGCCTCCTGCACTAAGCCGCGCCTGCACTAAGCCGCGCCGGGACTAAGCCGCCGCCGGGCGCCTGCCTAAACGGTCTGCCCGGGCACTGCCGGACCGGGCGCCGCAAGGGCCTCCCGAACGGGTGTGAATGGCACCCCCGGGAGCTTGGCACGTTCGGAGGCGGCGTCGAACCGCATGTCCGCAGATCCCAGATTCACGGCCCCACCCAGGACGCGGCCCCACGGCGGTGCCACCAGCCGGGCCCCGGCAGCGGCGATGCGGAGCATGGGTATCGGAACGTGGACTGTCCGGCCACTCCCGTTGCGTTTCACCAGGAGGGCTGCCAGTTCATTCAGTGGCAGATTGTCCGGTCCGCCGATGTCCACCGCCTGGTCCTTTAGCCCGCCATGGAGCGCAAACACCACCGCCGCGGCCAGATCCAGGGCGCTGACGAAGTTGACGGGGTTGTCCCCGCGCCCGAAGACGACAGCAACGCCGCTCTTACTCAGGGACTCACCCATGATCGCGGCGTAGGTTTCGAGGATGGTGGTGGGCCGCAGGATGGTCCAGTCCAGGTTGCCGGCCACCAGCCGCTGCTCGGCGGCGTATTTCATCCGCGCCAGCTCCAGGGGATGCGAGACTGACGCCCCGTGCATCGAGAAATGCACAAACTGCTTCACGCCGGCCCGCGCTGCGGCTTCCATCAGGTTGATGTTTCCGTCCCGGTCCACGGCTGCGGGGGTGCTGCCTGATTGGGGGCCGAAGGCGCTGATGGCCGAGACGACGGCGGTGCAACCGCTCACCGCGCGGTCAGCATCAGCGCGGCTCTCCGCCGTACCAAGGACAGTCAGGACGCCCCTCTTCTGGAGGTCCGCGGCGCTTTGGGGTGATCGGGTCAGGACGCGGAACGGCATTCCGGCGTCCTGCAACGCCGCGGCCACCACCCTGCCGGCTGTCCCCGAACCACCCGCCAACAGAATCATGGCCGGACACCTCCTGGAGTGGGAGTGGGGGTGGTCGCAGGAGCGGGGGCGTGCGTCAGACGGCCAATGGCGTCATCGACATTCCCGCTGGCCCGCTCAACCGGTTCAAGGTAGAACTTCGCGGCAATGATCCGTCCGGTTCCCCCGGCAGGGCCGTCCACGTGGAAGATGGCTACGCCTGCCATGCTGCTGGGGGATCCGTCGGCCAGCGTTCCCTCCATGGCAAGTTCCGTCCAGATGCGGGGCCCGTCAACGCTGTGGCTGATCAGGCTGAGGTCCGTGTTGGGGGCGGCGGCGAAGATCCGTTCCCAGTTTCGGCGGACCTGTTCGCGGCCGGTAAACCCACGGAGCGGATGGGCCGGCGTTTCGTTGACGTAATCCGGCGAAAAACAGGCCACCAGTGCGTCCAGATCGTGACGGTTGGCGGCTTCGAGCAGGCGAAGGACTGTGGCCAGGGGGCTGGCATCGGTGCGGTCGTCGAGGGTCATGGCAGACCTCCCGGTAGAGGCTTCTGAGAAGGCTGGAATATTGGATACAATGAGCTGTATCTAATAAGGAGTGTAGGTCTTGTGCGTAGAGCAGTCAATGGTCCGGATGCTGCGGGAGGGCGTCAGCCCCGGACCTATGACGCCTCTGCCCGGCAGGAGCGCGCGGCCCGGAACAGGGAAGCGGTGCTGGACGCCGCGAGGGATCTGCTGTTCCGCAGCGGCTACGCAGGCACCAGCATTACCGCGGTGGCCAAGGCTGCCGGCGTTTCACCCGAATCTGTGTACAAGTACTTCGGCGGCAAAGCCGGACTGGTCCGGGGTATCTACGAGCGCGGCCTCCTGGGCAGCGAAAGCGTCCCGGCCGAGCTGAGGTCAGATGCGGCACAGCTTCAGGAACGCGATCCGCTGCGTCTGATGGGAACGTGGGGGCACCTGGTGGCGGAGGTGCTGGTCCAGGGCGCGCCTGTGTGGATCCTGATGCGGGATGCCGCCGCTGCCGGGCACACCGAGCTGACCCTGCAGCTTGAACAAATCCGGGAAAAAAAGTACCACCGGATGAGGGCGAACGCCCGCCGCCTGCTGCAGTCAGGTCACGCCAAAGCGTCCCTGACGGAGCAGCAGGCGGCAGACATCATGTGGTTCTACTCATCGCCGGAGCTGTACGAAGTGCTCGTCGTGCAGCGTGGCTGGAACCCTGATCAGCTGGCGGCCTTTGTTTCCACCGGGCTGGCGGCGCAGTTGCTGTAGGCCTGCCCGCTACACCGTTGGGTGTGGGTACTCCGCCCCGCGCTTCTGGAACACCAGCACGTCCTTGTTCAGGACCACGCCGTCGCGGATCTCGATGGCGCGGGAGATGGTCTCGTTGCCGTCCCATGCCGCCGGTCCGCTGATGACCGTCTCGAGGAACGGCAGCAGCGCCTGGCTGATCTCCCAGGTGGAGGAGTTCCAGAGGTAGGACGGGCTGTGGTCCACGGCGTAGTAGTTGATGTGGTCGCCGATGGTGAACATGGGCTCGGCAAAGGTGGTGGAACGCGCCCAGCTGAAACCCATGCCCTCGTCGCAGGACACATCGACGATCAGGCTGCCCGGACTGAACGCCGCGAGGTCCTCGGTCCGCAGATAAGTCAGCGGATTGTTGGGGTCCTGCAGCGTGCAGTTGACCACGATGTCGCTCTCGGCCAGGAACGGCGCCAGCGGAACCCGGCCCCGCTCGGTGATGACCTGGCTCAGGAAGGGGGCCTCGGCGTCGTGATCAAACTGCACGATGTTCACCGAGTGGATCGGGGCGCCGACGGCGGCAACCCCGCGGTTGGTCAGCACCTGCACATCATGGATGCCGTGCGCGTTCAGCGCGGTCACGGCGCCGCGGGCGGTGGCACCAAAGCCGATCACCACCGCACTGAGCCGCCGCCCGTAGTCGCCCGTTGAACCGGTCAATGCCAAGGCATGCAGGACCGAGCAGTATCCGGCCAGTTCGTTGTTCTTGTGGAATACGTGCAGGCCGAAGCCGCCGTCGCTGGCCCAGTGGTTCATTGCCTCGAACGCAATCAGCGTGAGTTTCTTGTCGATGGCCAGCTGGGTGATGGCGCGGTCCTGGACGCAGTGCGGCCAGCCCCAGAGGACCTGGCCGTCGCGCAGCTCTGCCAGGTCTTCCGGCTGCGGTTTGGGCAGGAGTACGACGTCGGCCTCCGCCAGAAGCGCTTCCTTGGTGGCCATTTTGCCCACGAGGGTGGAAAGGTGCTGATCGGAGACGCCGAAGCGCTCGCCGTAGCCCTGCTCCAAGATGATGCGCTGGCGCAGTTCAGGGGCGATGCGCTCGAAGTGCAGGGGATGGATGGGGAGACGGAGTTCGTCCGGTTTCCGCGTGGAGGCAAGGACGCCCAGGCTCAGCTGGGTCTGCTGGCCGTTCACTTCTTCTTGGCGGCCTTGTTTGGCGTGGTGTCCACGGAGCTGGCGGGCGAGGAAGCGGCTCTCTTGTCGGCGCGTTTTTCCTTGATGGATTTGCCGGATTTTGCGGATGCTGCTTGACGGGGGGACTTGTCAGCCATGATTGCTCCTGTAGCGGAACCGGAGAGGTTCCTGACTTCCGACGATACACGCCGGCACCTAACGGGCCTTGGGATCCGGCGCGCCCGGAATCCGGCCGGGGAGCGTTCAGCGCGGCGGTCATTGTGCCTGCAGGTTTAGGGTGTGAAAATGACGCTCTGGGCACTGCGCCGGGCAGGCCTTGCGGGATTACGGAAACAGCGCCATGGGAACCATCACGATTGAAAGTACCGTCCTCATCCCCTGCGGACGTCCAGAGGTTTATGCGCTCTGCACGGATGCCCAAGCCCGGGCGGCTGTGCCTGGCCAGGAGGGGCGGGTCCTCACGTTCCAGGACCAGGAGGCGGAGCGGTCCTGGACCGAAACGTTCGTGGGCAGCGGCGAGACCGTCAGCTGTTCCTACGTCCTGTATCCGGTGGCTGACAGCACCCGGATGACGGCGACCGCGCAGTACCAGCCGAAGGGCCTTGGGCGTATATTCTCCGCTGCCAAGGAAGGCTCATACCGGAAGCAGGAAGCGGCCCGGCTTGCAGCGCTGAAAAAGGCCGTGGAGCGAGGCGTGAGGAAGGCCAGAAACGGCTAGGGGTTCACCGGGGGATTTAGTGGCTTTGGAGCGGCTGACGGGAATCGAACCCGCGTATCAAGCTTGGGAAGCTAGCGCTCTACCATTGAGCTACAGCCGCGTCGCCCCCAATGTGAGCGGGGCAGAACTTAGCTTAGCGCAGATGCGCGGACTCCCCTGCAACCTGCGGCGCCTGTGCGGGCCGTGTCCGGGAGAGCTGCCCAAGCCTGCCGCGTCATCCAATAACTGTTCCATAACGCCGCCGCCTGTGGCTAGGTCCGGGGCGGACCGGGTGGCTACTCTGAACCCGTTAGCTGCGGTGTCATGGGGGTGGGGCGGGCTACCATCGCCGACCCTGCCGCTGAACGAAGGAATCCCATGGCATTTGCCGAGCACGAAGTGCTTATCCGCCGTGACGCCCTGGCGGTTTACAACTTCCTGATCGACGGCATGAACCTGCCCCAGTGGCGCCGGGGCATCCGCACCATTGGCTTGCTCTCCGGGGCACCCGGCACCAAGGGCGCCATTTACCAGCAGACAATGACAGGCCGGGCCGGACGGACAATCCCGGCAGATTTCGAAATCACCCACGCCCGGCCCGGCGCCGAGATCCAGTTCAAGGTCATTGCGGGCCCCGAACAGCCCGCGGGCGGTTATTACCTCAGCACGGAACAGGCCGGGACCCGGGTCCGGTTCGCGCTCGAATATCAGCCCAAAGGCCTGCTCGGCCTGATGAACGCCGGCATCCAGCGCACCATGAAGGCCGAAGTGTGCCAGTTGATGCGCCTCAAGGACGTGCTGGAGATGCGCACGGCCGCTTAGCGCCGCCTTTGGCCGCAGGTTACTGTGCCAGCCTCTGGCCGGCCCAGCTGCCGGTAATGTTCGACGCCGCCGCAAGGGTTCCGCCGCTCAGGTCCCAGTACTGCACGGCGTCGTTAGCCCGGCGCAGGGCAACGCCGGTGGAGTTCAGGGCGGTAACACCCTTCAGGGACCTGATGCCGGTGACGTCGCCCCAGCCGGTAGCGACAGTGGTGCGGGCTTCGGCGCGGGGTGCCACGGCGCCGGATCCCCGGTAAAGCTGCACCACGCCGTCGGCCTTTATTGCCAGAAGGTCCTGGAAGCCGTCGGCGTCATAATCCACCATGCTCAGCCTGCTTTGCGGGACGCCGCTGGTCATCAGTGTGCGGGAGGACAGATCGGCCAGGCCCTTGTTCGGGTAGAGCCAGAGGTTGCCCGACGTGTCCAGGGCAACCAGTTGCGGAAGCCGGTTGGTGGCGCACCACCCGCCGACGGCGAGGGTCATGGTGGCCCAACCGGACTGGCCGAGTGTGACCGCAGCGGCGAAGCCCCCGCCGGCGAACCCCGGATGAAGCGTAAGCCGGCCGTCATTCCATTGCGCGAGGATGTCATAGGTGCCGTTGCGGTCCCAGTCGGTCACGAAGACTTCCTTCGCGCCGCTGAAGAAGGAGTTTATGACCCTGGCCGGGCCGTAGGTCCTGTTCCCAGTGGAGGGGCGGTTGATGAGTTCGCCGCCGCTATTGATGGAGACGAGGTCCGCGGCGCTGGTGATGGCGGCGGCTGTCAGATCCAGGGTAGGCGGCATGTGCCTGACGGCCGGATCGCAGACACTCGGTGTTGCCGGCGGGAAGGGCGAGCTGCCGGTTGAGCCGCCACCAGGGGAGGTGACGGTGCCCGCAGGGAGGGTGGTGTAGCCGAAAAAGTTCACCACGCCCCAGATGGAGTACAGGTTATTCGTGTAGGAGATCCCTGCACCCATGACGTTAAACCGGGGATCGAGAAGCATCGCGTTGTGCCCGGGGGAGCCCTTCCACCACTCGACCAACTGCGCTGCGTCGCGGTCTGTCCGGATGGCGATAACCTCACCGGCTCCGTTGTTCGGGCTCAAGGCGCGGGCATCCGTCCAGAAGCTGGCCCGGTGTTCAATGACGTCACGTGAGGCGATATTGTCTGACCAATCCTGCGCCAGGCCCGCCACGGTGGCGTGGTACTTCACGGGAGCCAAACCCTTAGCCACCCGGTATTCGTTGATCCTGTTGAACACAGTCAGGATGGCGGCTGCGTTGCTGTCCGGGACGAGGGCCTCCGGCGTCAGTGCTTCGGGGGTGAGGGTTGATTCCGTTGACTTTGTTGAGGGTGCTGGCGCTTTGGGCTGGGCCAGTTCCTCGTCCGGCGCCCACAGCGGTGGAATCGAAGGCGGCTCCGGTGCGATGGCCTCACTGGGGGCGGTCACGGGCACGGCCTGGTTTGCCGTTGACGCGAGGGGCGCGGCATCTGACGTGGCCTGATCCGCGGCCTGATCCACGGCCGGCGAGGCCGGGGTGATCAATGGTTCCACGGCCGGGGCGAGCGGCGATCCGCCGCCGGTGTCAGCGCCAGGAGTACCGCCGTCGTCGTCCGTTGCGACCGCCGGGTTCAGCGTGACGGCGCTGGGACCCGTGGCTCCCGCAGCTTGGGCTGCCGAGGCGCCTGGGTCCTTGTCAGTAGGACCGGTGTACAGGCCGGCCGCCGGGGACACGAGCGAGAGCGCGCACAGGACAGCCACAACGGCGGGCGCCGCAAATTTTCTCAAATTCATCCCCAGCTTTTTGTTCAGTTGGAACCAACCGGGAGACCATCCGGCGGCTTACATCTGAGGCAACATTAGCCCCACCAGGCAACAGCAACAACGAAAGAATGTGCGCTGTGGACAACGCATAGTAATTTGGGAGGCGTGCTGATCTCTGACCGCGACATACGTGCCGAAATTGACTCCCAACGGATTGTTCTTGAACCGTACGATCCCGTGATGGTTCAGCCGTCGTCGGTGGACGTGCGGATCGACCGGTTCTTCCGGCTTTTCGACAACCACAAATACGCCCACATCGACCCCGCGGAGGAGCAGCCGGAGCTGACGCGGCTCGTGGAGGTGGAGACCGGTGAGCCTTTCATTCTGCACCCTGGCGAGTTCGTCCTCGGCTCCACGTACGAGACGGTTACCCTGCCCGATGACATTGCCGCCCGGCTCGAAGGCAAGTCTTCGCTGGGCCGCCTTGGCCTGCTCACCCACTCCACCGCAGGGTTCATCGATCCGGGCTTTTCCGGGCATGTGACCCTGGAGCTGTCCAACATGGCCACCTTGCCCATCAAGCTGTGGCCGGGAATGAAGATCGGCCAGCTGTGCTTCTTCCGGCTAACCTCGGCCGCTGAATTCCCGTACGGTTCGGGCGAATACGGCAACCGGTACCAGGGCCAGCGCGGCCCCACAGCCAGCCGCAGCCACCTGAACTTCCACCGCACCGCGGTCTGAGTCTTTTCGAGGGCGGCTCCTCATCGAGTGGCGAGATCTCGGCGTTAACACCCGGCCTAAGCGGCGAGAGCTCGCCACTCGATCCGCGGTCCGGGGCCGGACTGCTCCTCCACACTGTGCATAACCCGCCTACCGGGGATTAACTGTGCCAACAATGGGTCATGCGGCCGCCTTCAGCTCTCCCTGACCACTTGGTCGGACTGTCCTTCACGCTGGAGCAGCAGGTCCAGGCGGGAGTCCCTGCCGGGCGTGCATGGCGCAGTGATCTGCGGGTGGCGAGCCGTGGCGTTCGCGTTCCATGGGGTGCTGCCCAAACGCTGCACCGCACGTGTGCCCTGCTCGCCGCGCTCACGCCGGACGCGGTCTGCTGCCTCACGACGGCGGCCCTGCTGTGGGAGTGCCCGCTGCCCCTCGCCATGCAGCATGACTTGAACATTCACTTGGCGAAGGCAGCTGGCGGCACGCGGCCGGTCCGGAAGGGAATCGCCGGTCATCGGCTGGCACTCCGCGAGCAGGACGTGGCAATGCTCGACGACGTCCCTGTCACCGGCCCCGCGCGAACCTGGCTGGACCTGGCTTCGGTCCTGGATCTTGAGGACCTCGTGGCGGCCGGCGATTTCTTTATCTGCAGCCAGTCGAGGAGTTTCGGCCCTCCCAAGAAGGCGTTGTGCTCACTGGCGGACCTCCACGAACAGGTTAGGTCCAACCCCGGCGTCCGGGGAATCCGGAAAGCGAGGCTTGCCGTGGAACTGTGCCGGGTTGGTGCCGATTCCGTGCCCGAGACACGGCTTCGGTTGGCCCTCGGCCGGCTCGGCCTGCCGGAGCCGGTGCTCAGTTATGTGGTGCAGGATCCAACCGGCTGGGAACTGGCTTGGCCGGACATGGCGTTCCCGGACTTCAAGGTGGCCGTCAATTACGATGGGCGCCACCATCTGGAGGCCCGCCAACGTGAGTCAGACATCAGCAGGGATGAATCCATAGCGGCTATCGGCTGGCAGTCGGTCACGGTTACGGCCGGCCATGTGCGGACCTGGGGTTACGACGGATGTGCCCACCGGGTGCTGGATGCGCTGGTGCGGGCGGGGTGGCGGATCGAGGGGTGAGATATCTGCGCTAAGCGGCCGCCAAAGCGATGAGATGTAGCCACTCGATGAGGGTTCGGGGTGCGGCGGGGTGGCGGATCGAGGGGTGAGGTATCTGCGCTAAGCGGCCGCCAAAGCGATGAGATGTAGCCAGTCGATGAGGGTTCGGGTGCGGTTGGGTACCTACCCAGGCGGGCGTCAGGTCTGCGCAGCTACGCGGACGGGCCAGGGGAACGCCTTCACGGCAGGCTCAACGTAGCGTGCGGCCAGCGGGCCAATGATGGCCATCAGCAGGACGTAGGCGGTGGCCATTGCAGCGAGTTCGTCCGGAACCACGCCCGAGGCCACGGCCAGGCCGGCGATGACGATGGAGAACTCGCCGCGGGCAATCAGCGCAGCGCCGGCGCGGAAGCGGCCGGGCCGGGCAATGCCGGCCCGTTTGGCGGCCCAGATTCCGGTGACCATTTTGGTGGCCGCGGTGACGACGGCCAGGATCAGGGCCCAGCCGAGCACAGGCGGGATGGACGACGGGTCAGTGTTGAGCCCAAACGCAACAAAGAAGATGGCGGCGAAGAGGTCCCGCAGCGGCTCAAGGATCCGGGTGGCGCTGTGGGCGGTGGCTCCCGAGATGGCGATGCCGAGCATAAAAGCGCCCACCGCGGCAGAGACCTGCATGGCCGACGCGATGCCGGCCACGAGCAGTGCAGCGCCGAGCAGGTTGAGCAGGAAGACCTCGGAGTTTTCGCTGTGCACAGCTTTGGACACGTGGTGGCCGTGCCTCAGGGCCACCACCAGGACAACCGTGACCACTGCCAGGGAGATGCCCACGGTGGTCAGCCCGCCCAGGAAGCTCACGCCGGACAGCGTGGCTGTCAGGATGGGGAGGTAGAGGGCCATGGCCAGGTCCTCGAACACCAAGATGGACAACACCACTGGGGTTTCGCGGTTGCCGATCCGGCCGAGGTCCGTGATGACCTTGGCCGCGATTCCGGAGGACGAAATATAGGTCACGCCGCCCATGACCATGGCGCCCACCGGACCCCAGCCAAGCAGGAAAGCCAACGCTGCCCCGGGCACAAAGTTCAGTACAAGGTCAAGAACACCGGCCTGCCATGACCTGCGCAGGCCGGTGAAAAGTTCCGCCGCCGTATATTCCAATCCGAGCATAAGCAGCAGGAGGATGACGCCGATCTCACCGGAGAGATGTGCGAATTCCTGCATACCTTCTAGCTTCACCACGCCGCCAGCGCCGAAGGCGAGTCCGCCTACGAGGTACAGGGGAATGGGTGACATTCCGATCCGTCCGGCCAGCCTGGCCAAGAGGCCAAGGCAGAACACAACGGCCCCCAGTTCAATGAGGGTCAGGGCCAGCGGGTCCATGACGGTTATCCGTTGCGCAGGATATCGGCCGCGGCGTCGAGGCCCTCTTGCGTGCCGACGGCTACCAGCAGGTCACCGGGGTGAAGCACGACGTCGGGGCCCGGCGACGGGACAACCTCGCCTTCCCGCATGATCGCCACGATCGAAACTCCGCAACGGGTGCGGATGCAGGCCTTGCCCATGGGCTGGTTCTGGAACGGGGAGTCAGCAGCGATGGAGAACTGCCGGGTGACGATGCCCGGGATTTCCCGGTGCTCCTCGGACAGTTTCATGGCCAGGTGCTGCCCGCCCAGGAGGTTGCCCAGGGTGGCGGCCTCATCCCCGGTGAGGGGAATGGACGCCTGGCAGGTATCGGGATCGTCCCAGGTGGAAACAATAAGTTCCGTCTGGCCCTCCCGTAGCTCCACTACGCCGATACGGCGCCCTGAAGCCGTCATAAAGTCCTTCCGCCGGCCGAGGCCGGGGAGGTCTGTCTCGTCCACGTTCATGATTCCAGCCTAGTCTTCGCGGAGTGGTTTAGGGTGGCCGCGCGCCGGGTAGGGGGCGGCGGAGGCGGGACCTTGGGATTTGTTCGCGTTAGGCGGACGGGACCACCGCGATGGAGGTCTTGTCCGGCGACTTCACCGGCAACAGGACCAACAGGCCTGCCAGCAGAACCACCATGATGCCCAGGATCCCCCAGCGCTGTGCCTCGCCGGCAGCGACCAGGGGAGTGGCCAGCGCGATGCAGAGCGTGAAGAGGGCCGGCGCCAGGAAGCTGACGGCGCGACCTGTGGTGGCATAAAGTCCAAAAAGCTCGCCGGACTCGCCGTGGGGGGCCAACCGCGCCAGATACGCCCGCGACGAGGACTGGGCCGGGCCTACAAAGAGGCAAAGGAACAGCCCGAACACCCAGAACGTGGTGCTCCCGGCCCACTCCGTTCCGAAGAAGACATAGTCGCCATTGCCGAGGACCAGGATCATGGTCCCCGCGATCAGCAGCCCCACAAGCGAGCCGATGATCACTGCCTTGGGGCCCACCCTGTCGTCCAGGAATCCGCCGATCACTGCCCCCACGGCCGCCACCACGTTGCCGAAGATGGCGAAGAAGATGACCTGGGACAGCTCAAAGCCGAAAGTGCCGGCCGCGATGACGCCACCGAACGTGAAGACTGCGGCCAGGCCGTCCCGGAAAACGGCGCTGGCGAGGAGGAAGTAGATGGTGTGCGGGCTCGTGGCATAGATCGCCTTGATCCGGCGGACCAGCAAGGCGTACGAGGCCATGAACCCCAGTGGCTTGACCTGCACCGGACGGGGAAGTTCCGGCACCGCGAACATGACCGGCAGGGCGAAGATAAAGAACCACAGGGCGGAGAACACTGCCACCAGCCGGATATTGAGACTGTCTTCGGTAGAGGCGCCGTACCAGTCGAAGCTCGGCTGGACGAACAGTTGCAGCACGATCAGCAGTGCCACGATGCCGCCAAGGTAGCCCATGGCCCAGCCGAAGCCGCTGACTTTGCCGATGTTCTTCGGGGTGGAGATCTGGGTGAGCATGGCGTTGTAGTTCACGCCGGCGAACTCAAAGAAAATATTGCCCAGCGCAATCAAGGCAACCCCCAGCAGCAGGAATTCCGGCCGAGGGAAGACGAAGAAGCACAGGGCGGTCAGGATGGCGACGGCGGCCGTGTTGACCCCCAGCCATAGCTTTCGCCTGCCCCCGGCGTCGGACCGTTGGCCGGTTACCGGGGCCAGCAGGGCGATTGCCAGTCCTGCGATCGACAGGGCACCGCCGAGAACAGCTGACGCCTGGTCCTCGCCGCCGAAGGCGTTGGAGGTCAGATAGACAGTGAACACGAAGGTGGTCATCACTGCGTTGAAGGCCGCAGAACCCCAGTCCCAGGCTGCCCAGGCAATGACCCTGCCCCGGCCGGTGGCTTCGTTTCCGGAGGTGAGTTCCGGTGACGGCTGCATGGCCTCGGGAGCGCTGGCGGTGTTCATAGGCTGAATGGTATCCGCCCGTGGCGAACAAGGGGTCCTCCTGTTGCGGGACACCCGGGGAATCCGGCGTCCCAGCGTGACGGCCGGGGGAAATTGTCGGTGGGCGCTTGCTAAACTGTGGCCACCGAATCCAACGAATTGACCGCCTGCCCCAACTTTTGACAATCGAATTCCTGACGAACGCGGAGATACCAGTGATCACAGTCCTTGCCGTGCATTTTGCGGTGGCTGCTGTGGCGCCGTTTTTGTTCAGGGCGTGGGGCCGCAACGCTTTCTACGCGCTGGCCGCTGTCCCTGCGGCGTCTTTCCTCTGGCTGTTGCTCCAGCACGGCGCCGTGTATTCCGGGTCAGGTGCAACCGCTGAGGTTTTCCCGTGGATTCCGGGGCTCAAGCTTGAGCTTGCCTTCCGGATGGACGCCCTGGCCTGGGTCATGTCCCTGCTGGTGCTGGGTATCGGTTCGTTGGTGCTGGTTTACTGCGCCCGGTATTTCAAGAAGAAGGACGAAAACCTCGGTGGCTTCGGCGCCCAGCTGCTCGCCTTCGCGGGGGTCATGTTCGGCCTTGTTGTGGCGGACGACCTCCTCCTGCTGTTCATCTTCTGGGAACTCACCACCATCCTGTCCTACCTGCTGATCGGGTTCGCGCGGACCAGGCTGGCCGCGCGCCGCTCGGCCCTCCAGGCGCTGATGGTGACCACTGCGGGCGGGCTCGCTATGCTCGTGGGCCTGGTCATGCTGGGTTTCAGCGCCGGCACATACCGCATCTCGGCCATCCTGGCGCAGGCTCCCACCCTGGTCACTGGACCTTCCGCGGGCATGGTGGCGGCCGCCGTCGTCCTTATCCTGGTGGGTGCCATCAGCAAATCCGCTCTGATTCCCCTGCACTTCTGGCTCCCCGGGGCCATGGCCGCGCCCACACCGGTGAGCGCGTACCTCCACGCAGCAGCAATGGTGAAGGCCGGGATCTACCTCGTGGCGCGGCTGGCGCCGGGCTTCTCAGAGACCGCCTACTGGCAGCCGATCGTGCTGGGACTGGGGCTGGCCACCATGCTGGTGGGCGGCTACCGGGCACTCCGCCAGACGGATATCAAGCTCATCCTCGCGTACGGCACCGTTAGCCAGCTCGGTTTCCTGACCATGGTGGTGGGGCTCGGCACGCCGGACGCCGCGCTGGCCGGACTTGCCATGCTCTTGGCCCATGGGCTCTTCAAAGCCACCCTGTTCCTGGTGGTGGGCATCATCGACCACCAGTCCGGGACGCGGGATGTCCGCAAACTGTCCGGCGTCTTCCGCTCGTCCAGGGCACTGGGCATCGTGGCAGGAATCGGCGCCGCGTCCATGGCCGGCGTGCCGCTGCTCGCGGGTTTCGTGGCCAAGGAATCGGTGCTTGAGGCCTTTGTCCACCATGCGGAGAGCGGCCCGTGGGGCGTAGCAGTGCTCGCTGGCATAGTCCTGGGCTCCATCCTGACGTTCGCCTACAGCGCCCGGTTCATGTGGGGAGCTTTCGCGGCGAAGCCCGGAGTGGAGCCCACGCCGTTCAAGGCGGTACGTCCTTCATTCCTGGCGGCTCCTGCCCTCCTCAGCCTGCTCACCATCGTCTATGGACTGTGGCCGGCACCAGTGGATTCCTGGATCCAGCCCTACGCCGCACTGTTCGCCTCCACCGCGCCCGACGCCGGGACAGCGGCCGAGCAGGCAGGCCACCTCGCGCTGTGGCACGGGTTTAACCCGGCACTGGGGCTGACGGCCCTCACCTTCGCACTCGGCCTGGCGATGTACTTCGGCCGGACGGCGGTGGGCCGGGCACAGGACCTCGTGCCGGGCTGGGTTGATGCTGACAGGGCCTACCAGCTCACCATCGGGGCGCTGGATGACACTGCGGTGTGGATCACCGGGCGGACCCAGCGCGGTTCACTGTACTTCTACTTGGCCGTCATCCTCTCCATGGCGTTTGCGCTTCCGCTGACGGTCATGCTGCTGGCGGGCAAGCCGCTGCCGGAGAACCTGTATTTCATCGACCCGTACTCGCCGCTGCAGGCGGTGGTGGGGGCCGGAATCGTGATCGGTGCCCTGGCCGCTGTCAAGGCAAACAAGCGGTTCTTGGCCGTGCTGATGGTGTCCGTGACGGGCTACGGCATTGCACTGATGTTCGCCCTCCAGGGAGCCCCGGACCTCGCCCTCACCCAGATGCTGGTGGAAACCATCATTCTGGTCGCCTTTGTCCTTGGCATGCGCAGCCTTCCGGCCGAGCTCAGGGACCGGACCGGCGGAAGGTACCGCGTGGTCCGTGTGGTGATCGGCCTGGCATTCGGGGTCACCATGGTCTTCGCGGCCATTTTTGCCATGGGAGCACGGGTGGCCGTGCCTGTTTCACTGGAGTTTCCGCGCCTCGCCTACGAGGGCGGCGGCGGGCTGAACATCGTCAACGTGACCCTGGTGGACATCAGGGCATGGGACACCTTTGGTGAAATCTCGGTCCTGGCGCTGGCCGCCACCGGCGTTGCCAGCCTGATCTTTGTCCGGGGGCGGGGTGACCGGATCAAGATGTCTACCACGGTGGCCGAGGGCAGCGTGGGCCGCCGGGTCGGAGTGGATCCAGGATCCCGGGAGGCTGCAGCGCTGGCCATCAGCCGCAGGTTCGCGGCGTCCGCGCGGGATGCCTGGATTGTGGCGGGACGGACCCTGGCACCCGAACGCCGTTCCATCATCTTTGAGGTGGTGACCCGGCTGATCTTCCACTCCCTGATCATTTTCTCCCTCTACCTCCTGCTGGCCGGGCACAACCTGCCGGGCGGGGGATTCGCGGGCGGCCTGACAGCAGGGCTTGCTTTGGCCATCCGCTATCTGGCAGGGGGCCGCTTTGAACTGCGCGAGGCAACTCCTGTGGGAGCGGGAACCCTGCTGGGGATCGGGCTCGCCACGGCGGCCGCGTCGGGCGTGGTGCCGCTGCTGTTGGGCGGCCAGGTGTTCCAGAGCGCCATCATCGAGCTGTGGCTGCCGGTGTTCGGCGACATCAAGTTCGTCACGTCCACCATCTTCGATATCGGCGTGTACACCGTGGTGATCGGCCTGGTGCTGGACGTCCTGCGGACCCTCGGCGCCGAAATTGACGAGCACTTCGAAGAGGACGCCGCCTCGCCCGAAGGAGAACCGCCCGAAGGAGAACCGTCCGACGACGGACTGCAGGCTGACGCAGAGCCAGCTGCGCAGGGTTCTGACCGGCAAGCGGCGGACGGGCCCGGGACCGTGGACGCCGCCGCCGAAACCACTGCGAAGGGCCAAGGATGAGTGTCAACCTGACCCTGCTGATCGTCATGGGGGCGCTTTACGCGTGCGGCATCTACCTGATCCTGGAACGAAGCCTTACCCGCGTACTGCTGGGGCTGATGCTCCTGGCCAACGCCACCAACCTGCTGATCCTTGCCACCGGCGGCTACGCCGGGCTGGCCCCGCTCTATGACAAGGACACAGCCGCGCAGGACTACGCGGACCCCCTTCCGCAGGCCCTGATCCTCACCTCGATCGTGATCTCCTTCGCTGTGACGGCCTTTATGCTCGGCATCATCTACCGGACCTGGGTACTCGCCCGCCAGGATGAGATCGAATACGACCTCGAAGACCTCCGGGTCGCCGAGACCCCCAGTTTTGATGCCGAGGACGACGCCGAGATTCCGGCCGAGACCTCCGAGTTTCCCTTGACGATGCTGGGCGGCGACGGAAGCTCCCTCTCCGACCATGCCGCGCCCGGAGACGCCCCTGAAGCAGGCGCGACCGTCAAAGCCGGCGCCCGAAAGATACCTGCTGCGGATGCCGCTGCCGAAGAGCAGCCTGGATCACGCAACGTCACCCCTGGCCCTGAAGGAGGTGTGAAGTGAACATCGCAAGCTTTGCCCCGCTCGCCGTCGTGCTTCCCATCCTCGGCGCGGCTTTGGCTTTCCTGCTGATCCGGCATTCCCGTGCCCAGCGCGCCGTGAGTATCGGCGTGTTGTCCCTGACGCTCCTGCTTGAATGCGTGCTGCTGGCTTCTGTCTGGAACGGCGGAACGGCCGCAGTGGAGATCGGCAGCTGGGTGGCACCGTGGGGCATCGTTCTGGTGGTGGACCAGTTTTCCTCCCTCATGCTGGTGGTGTCCTCCGCCGTTAGCCTGGCGGTGCTGGTTTACGCCACCGGGCAGGGCATGGCCGACGGCGACCAGGACGCGCCGGTATCGATCTTCCACCCGACTTTCCTGATCCTGGTGGCAGGAGTCTCCAACGCGTTCCTCTCAGGGGACCTTTTCAACCTGTACGTCGGGTTCGAGATCCTGCTGACGGCAAGCTATGTCCTGATGACGCTGGGCGGGACCGGACCGCGCATCCGCGCCGGCGTCACTTACGTTGTGGTGTCCGTCGTGTCCTCGGTGCTGTTCCTGATCTCCATCGCCATGGTCTACGGCGCTACCGGGACCGTGAATATGGCTGATCTCGCCATCAAGCTCGCGGACCTGGACGAGGGAACCCGGACCCTGCTGCACGTTATGCTCCTGGTGGCGTTCGGCATCAAGGCCGCTGTGTTCCCGCTGTCTTTCTGGCTGCCTGACTCCTACCCCACCGCGCCTGCCCCGGTCACGGCCGTGTTCGCGGGCCTGCTGACCAAGGTTGGCGTGTACGCGATGGTGCGCACCGAAACCCTGCTGTTTCCGGGCGACAGCCTGAACACACCCTTGATGGTGGCGGCGCTGCTGACCATGGTGGTGGGCATCCTGGGTGCCCTGGCCCAAAGCGACATCAAACGTCTGCTCTCGTTCACCCTGGTCAGCCACATCGGCTACATGGTCTTCGGCTTGGCGATGTCCTCCGTGGCCGGGCTGGGCGCCGCCGTGTTCTACGTGGCCCACCACATCACCATCCAGACCAGCCTGTTCCTGGTCACGGGGCTCATTGAACGCCGCGGCGGCAGTTCCTCCGTGGACCGGCTGGCCGGCCTGGCCAAGTTGTCCCCGGTGCTGGCCATCCTGTTCTTTGTGCCCGCCATGAACCTGGCGGGCATCCCGCCGTTCTCCGGGTTCCTGGGCAAGGTGGGGCTGATCCAGGCCGGCATCGAACTGGGCACCCCGCTGGCCTATGCCCTGGTGATCGGCGGTGTGGTGACCAGCCTCCTGACACTCCTGGCGGTGGCCAGGGTCTGGAACCGTGCGTTCTGGCGCAAGCCCACGGACGCCGAGTACCCGGACCCCGTCCTGCTGGCCGCGCCCGAGGATTCGGATACGGGAAGCAGGGCAGGCCGCACGAACGTTACGCTGTTGCCGCGGACCATGCTGGGCCCGACGCTGGGACTGGTGCTGCTGGGCGTGTCACTCACCGTTTTTGCGGGCCCGCTGTTCAACCTCGCGGACAGGGCGGCGCAGGACATGCTGGACCGGACCTCCTACATCCAGGCGGTGCTGGGCGAGGACGCGCCCGTTCCGGACCTGGCGCTGAAGGCCGGAGGCGGAAAATGAGCCGACGCCGGATTTCCCTGCGGCAGGAGCTTCCCCTGCTCGTATGGTTGGTCCTTGTCTGGGGCGCGCTGTGGCAGGACTTCAGCCCGGGAAACCTGCTCTTCGGTGCGCTGCTGGCAGTGCTGGTGGCGCGGATGTTCTACCTGCCTCCCGTGGAACTGAGCGGCCGCTTCAATATCCTCCACGCCGTGCCGTTCGCGTTGCAGTTCCTGGGCAAAGTGGTGGCTGCGAGCCTCGAAGTGATGTACCTGGCCGCTGTACGCGGACCGCAGGTGATCAGCGCGGTCGTGGCCGTCCAGCTACGCAGCCACCAGGACCTCGTGGTCACCGCCACAGGGCACGTGATTTCGCTGATCCCCGGTTCCCTGGTGGTGGAAGTGGACCGTTCCACCTCCACCCTGTACCTCCACGCGCTGAACATCAGCACTCCTGAAGGCGTGGAGAAACTGCGCCAGCAAGTCCGCGCCATCGAGGCAGGCCTGATCCGGATCATGGGCACCGCGGAAGAACTCGAAACCGTCCGGCAGGAGGCCGCAGCATGATGCAGACCGTCCTGACTGTCACCGCAGTCATTCTCTCCCTGGCAGCAGTGGGCGCCATTCTCAGGATTGCCCGCGGACCCTCGCTGCTGGACCGTGTGCTGGCCTCGGACGTCCTGCTCGCCATCCTGGGTGCCGCCCTGTGCATCGACATGGCCGTCAACCGGCACCTGAACAACCTGATGCTGCTGGTGGCGCTTTCAATCGTCGGCTTCATCGGCTCGGTTACTGTGGCGCGCTTCGTGGCCGGCCGGCAGGAGCAGCCCAATGAATCCTGACGCCAGCCTGATGGACAACATCATCGACACCGTCTCCGCCGTGTTCATGGTGGTGGGTGCACTGATGTCGCTGGCCGCAGCCGTGGGCCTGCTCCGCTTTCCGGATCTGCTGAGCCGCATGCACGCAGCCACCAAACCGCAGGTACTGGGCCTGTTCCTGCTGCTGGCGGCCATCGGCCTGCAGATGCGCACCGTGTGGGTGTGGCCGGTGCTCCTGGTGGCGTGGATCTTCCAGCTGCTCACGGTACCGGTCTCCGCGCACATGGTGGGCCGCGCCGGCTACCGCACCAAGCACCTCCACCGTGAGCTGCTCAGCTCCGATGAGCTGGAAGCCGTGGTTCAGAAGGCAGCGAAGTCGGCCCGGGACGAAGCGTCCGACGCCAGCCGTCCGGACTGATTGCCGGACGGCCGGATTGCCGTCGGTGTTATTTGCTAGACGATGTCCTGGGACTTGGCGAAGCGGGTGATGGCGCGCTGGGTGCCACGGTTGGCAAGCACCTGGATGATGGTGCTGACCGAGGCCGAGATGAGCGCGAAGGTCAGGGCGGACCGCAGGGTGGTGGGGGTGTCCTCGTGCTTACCTGTGGGCGGCTTACGGCCCGTGGACTTCTCCCACACGGCGTTGACTACCTTGGTGCCGAGGAATCCGGCGCCGAGGCTGACACCGGTGCCAAGCAGCTTGATGAAAAGGTTCATTCTTGTGACTCCTAGCGGGCGGAAAAGGGACTGACCTTAGCCTAACCGCATCGACGCCAGGATCTCCCGCAGAGCTTCCACCACAAGGTCGTGGTCCGCCTGCTGCGGCAGGCCCGAAACCGTCACCGTGGCCACGGCCCCCACGCCGGCGACGTAAATAGGGAACGAACCGCCGTGAGCCGCATAAACCGATTCGTCGTACCAGCCCTGGTCCTCGATCCGGCCACCATCCAGGCGGCCCCGCAGGCCCACCAGCAGTGAGGGAACTTCATAGCGCGCCGCCGTGCGCTGTTTGGCCCGCACCCAGTGCTCGTTGTCCGGCGTGGCGCCGTCCAGCACCACATGGAACAGGACCTGGTCTGCCTTGGTGATATCGATCGCGATGGGCATGTTCCGGCCCTTGCCCAGCTCCACCAGCAGGAGACCCAGGTTCAGGGAGTCATCCTTGGTGAAGCGGGGGAACTGAAGCTCGGCTATCTCGCCTTCGATCCGCGCTATCAGTGCTTCCAGGGCGGCGCGGGGCTGGTCTTCGCCGGAGTCGGGATCGAATGCTGTAACGGAGGACGGGTCGGAGGTCATGGCCCACAATCTACCCCTCCGGCGGTGTAAACTGGACCACGCCCAACAGGGCAGATTTATTTACGACAGGGGAGCGCCGCCGTCGGACATCACTGGCATAGCCAGGGAACCGTAGGTGGGCGCTGAGAGTGCGGACAGCCGCAGACCCTCGAACCTGATCCGGTTAGTACCGGCGCAAGGGAGTCGAGTTCTCGAAGTGTCCGGCGACGGCGGCAACGCCGCGTGCCGGGATGCACTTTCCCCTCCTGTTCCTCAGGAGGACCAACATGAGCACTGCAGCATTGAACAAAAAGACCAGCAATACCTGGCGCGTCGTAGACATTGTGGTGGCCGCGCTTATCGCGATCGCCGGCGGCGTCATTTTCTGGGCATGGTCGCAGGGCGCGGGCATCGTTTCCGCGCCGATGAACGCCGTTTACCCCCCGCTCACCGGCCTGCTGGCCGGCGGCTGGATGATCCCCGCGGTGCTGGGCATGCTCATCATCCGCAAGCCGGGCGCAGCACTTTTCTGCGAAACCGTAGCGGCCACCGGCGAGCTCATCATGGGCTCCCAGTACGGCGCCACGGTGCTGATCTCCGGAGTCCTCCAGGGCCTGGGCGCCGAGCTGGTGTTCTTCCTGCTGGTGTACGGCAGGTTCAGGTTCGCGCCGTTCCTGCACCAGAAGTACAACCTGATCGTCGCGCTGCTGGCCGGCGCCGGGGCCGGACTGTTCTGCGGCCTGAACGACTCCTTCCTCCCGTGGGGCTGGAACATCGCCTATGAACCCGGTGACAAGCTGGCCTACATCGTGTTCTGCACCATCTCCGGCGCTGTGATTGCCGGTGCGCTGTCCTGGATCGCCACCCGTGGCCTGGCCCGGACCGGCGTGCTTAGCTCCTTTGCGTCACGAAAGGCAGCTTCGGAGCCTGTCTTCAGCTGATGGCCGCTTCCGACGCCGGCACCGCGGCACTGGTGCGCCCCGCCGCGGTGACCGCGCGCGGCTGGGGCTGGCGCCACTCCGGCCGGTCAGCCCCCGCCGTCCAGGGGCTCGATCTCGATATTGCTCCGGGCGATCGGGTGCTCCTGCTGGGCCCTTCCGGCGCAGGCAAATCCACTCTGCTGCACGCCCTCGCCGGGGTGCTGGGGGATGAAGGGGACGACGCCGACGAGACCGGTTCGCTGCTGATCGACGGCGGAGTTCCCCGCGGGCAGCGCGGCCGCTCCGGGCTGATGCAGCAGGACCCGGAAACCCAAGTGGTTCTCTCTCGAGTCGGTGACGACGTCGCTTTCGGCGCCGAAAACCTGGCGGTTCCCCGGGACGAGATCTGGCGGCGCGTGCAGGAAGCGCTCGACGACGTCGGGCTCCGGAGTGCCGCCGGCGGTGTTGGTGCCGCACGGCAGGGTGCCGCACAGCATGGCGCCGCGGCGCTTGGAACCGCACGGCAGGGTGCCGCGGGGCTCCCGCTGGACCACCCGACGTCGGCCCTGTCCGGCGGGCAGAAGCAGCGCCTGGCGCTCGCGGGCATTTTGGCGATGCGGCCCGGGCTGATCCTGCTCGACGAACCGACGGCCAACCTTGATCCCGCAGGGGTGCTCGAAGTCCGTGACGCGGTGGGCCGCTGCCTGGACAAGACCGGCGCAACGCTGGTGGTGGTGGAACACCGGGTGTCCGTGTGGAAGGACCTGGTGGACCGGATTGTGGTGCTGCAGCCCGGCTCGGCCAACGGTTCGGCGGTCCTGCTGGACGGCCCGCCGGACCAGGTGCTCGCCGAGGCGCGGGAGATGCTGATCGGGGCCGGTGTCTGGGTGCCGGGATACCTCCCGCCCACCCGGACCCGCACCTCCGCCGGCTCCGGGAACCTGCTGCTCGCCGCCGAAAACCTGGCAGTCTCACGCGAGCGTCCGCGCCGCCGGGGCTTCAGGACCATCCCGCCGGTGCCGGTACAGGAGGGCGTGACCGCACAGGTACGGGCAGGCCAAGCACTGACGGTGACGGGGCCCAACGGCGCCGGAAAATCCACTTTCGCCCTGACCCTCGCCGGCCTGCTCGCACCGGTCCGCGGCAAGGTTTCCGCCGCCGTCGATCTCAGCCAGGGAGCCGGGATCGACCCCTTCAAGTGGAAGGCAAACCAACTGATTTCCCGCATCGGAACGGTCTTCCAGGAGCCCGAACACCAGTTCGTCACCGGCAATGTGCTGGATGAGCTGATGTTCGGCCCGCGGCATCTGGGTCACGGGGAGGAACGGGTGGATGACCTGCTGGAAAGGCTTCGCCTGACGCATCTGGTGGAAGCCAACCCGTATACGCTCTCCGGCGGCGAAAAGCGGCGGCTTTCTGTGGCTACGGTCCTGGCAGCCCACCCCAAGGTGCTGGTCCTTGACGAGCCGACCTTCGGCCAGGATGCCAACACCTGGGCGGAACTTGCGTCTTTCCTCTCTGAACTGCTCGATGCCGGAACCGCGGTGGTCTCGGTGACGCACGATCAGGAGTTCAGCGCTGTCCTGGGCGGCACGGAACTGCACCTTGGCCCGGCCTCCCTCGGCGGGGCGCGCCTAAACGCCGGTGCCTCATGAGGGCAGAACTGAACCTGCGCGGCAACCATGCCGTCCTCACCCGGGCCAACCCGCTGGTGAAGTTCGCGGCAGTCTTCCTGATCACCCTGGTGCTGGCCCTTTCCATCGACTGGGTCTCGGCTACAACGGCGCTGGTGGCCGAGTTGGCGCTTTTTCCCCTTGCAGGGCTGACTCTCCGCCTGTTGTGGCAGCGGGGCTGGCCGCTCATCCTCGCGGCAGCCCTGGGCGGCTGGAGCACCGCGATTGTGGCGGCGGACAGCGGCGCTGTACTGCTCGACGTCGGCATCTGGTCCATCAGCGAAGGTTCGCTGCAGCTGGGGGTTGGCTTTATGCTCCGCGGGCTGGCGATCGCGTTGCCGGCCATCCTGCTGATGAGCTGCACTGACCCGACCGACCTCGCCGACGCGCTTGCCCAGAAGGCAAAACTGCCGCACCGCTTTGTGCTCGGCACCCTGGCGGCCATGCGGCTGGTGGGGCTCATGGCTGAAGAATGGCAGACCATCGGGATGGCGCGGCGGGCCCGGGGCGTGGGCTCGCACGGCAGTCCCCTCCAGCGGATGCGGGCAACGCTGGGCCAGAGTTTCGGGCTGCTGGTGCAGGCCATCCGCCGGGCTTCCCGGCTGGCCGTCACCATGGAAGCCCGCGGTTTTGGGAGCGCGCAAAGGACCTGGGCCCGTGAATCCACCTACTCGGTCATGGACGTCTGGGTTGTGCTGGGCGGGGTGCTGATCGCGGCTGCCGCCGTAGTCTCAGCCGTCAGCGCGGGGACCTGGAACTTCGTCTGGCGCTGACCGCGCGGGTAGCTGACTGCACCAGCAGCTAATCGCACGAGTAGTCGTAATCGAAGCCGTGTGACACGAACTGGGTCAGCGCTACGTCACCGCCGGCCGTCAAAGGGGCATCCGAGCACTTGGCTTCCGCCCCTGATGCAGTGCGGGCGCCTGCCAGCCAGCTGGGCAGGCCGTAGAGGTTGCTGGACTCCTCGACGATCCCCACGATCAGCCTCCACTGGTAACTGGAGGAGTAGATTCCGACGCCGGCCCCGATGCCTTGGTAGAACGCTGTCATGCCTTCGAGGACTGCCCGGTTGGCGTTCCGGTCTGTAGACCAGCTGTTGTCCGTTTCCACATCAAGCCACCAGAGGTACTCCTCCGGACTCTCGATGCCACGGGTGTGGGCGTTGTCGTAGGCCTTGGCGTAGCCGTACATGTACGCGCAGGCTGCACCAACATCCTTCGTTTTGCATGTTCCGTAGGGGTTGGCGACAGCCTGGCCGGCCGGGTATTCGTTGCTGGTGGGCCACCAGGAACCTGCGAGGCCCGGGTTGGCGGTGTTGACGTAGAGGGCAACCGATGGCTGGCTGGTCGGATTCACGCTGATTGCCTCGGCCCAGCGGAGCTGTTCGGCGAGGCAGGGATTGGTGGTGTTCGCGAGGCCGTTGTTCACGCCCACGATGCCGAAGGCCGGAGCATCCGGGAAGTCTTCGCCGCATTGGGGCCAGGAGATGTCGTTGCCCAGAGCCTGCTCGGCGCCGTCGCCGGGGGACGGGGCGGCGCTTGCCGCCGGAGCCATCGCCAGGCCCAGAGCAGTCATCAGCAGGCAGAAAGTGGCGAGCAAAGCGAGGCGGAAGCCAACGGCAATGTGTCCCCGCAGCGAGTACCCGTGCCTCGGGTTTTCGTGCATCGCTGACCTCCACTGTTGCCGGCGGCAGAAAGTCTGTCCGGATGGTGGGGCTGACTGCGCCCCGAAACACGGTGACTGCGAAGCCGGTGTTTTCAGTCTCCCCCGCCCGTCAAGCCGGGTCAAGGAGCCAGAGGTAAGCGCACTGATATCGCATGAGACGGATATTATGTGATGATTCTCGCCAAAAATGGGCTTTCAGCGTCCTGAATAACTCATCCGTGATATTTTCGAGCCATGACTCAGGAAGCTGCCGAACACATTGCCGCCACCCTCCGGGACGCCCGCACAGAGAAGGGCTGGACCCAGGGGCAGCTCGCAGCCGCCATGGGGACCAGCCAAAGCGCCGTTGCGCGGATGGAGCAGGGCAAGCAAAATCTCAGCCTCAAGATGATCCAGCGGCTGGAAACCATTTTTGGGCGCAGCCTGGTCAACGTGGGCAGGCCCCAGATGACGCACCTGCGGATCGAGGGCGGACGGACGCTGTCCGGAGCCGTGGACGTCAACAGCAGCAAGAACGCCGGGGTGGCGCTCCTGTGCGCCAGCCTGATCAACCGCGGCACCACCGTGCTGCGCCGCCTCGCCCGGATCGAAGAGGTTAACCGGATCGTCGAAGTGCTGACCAGCATCGGCGTCGAGTGCACGTGGCTCAATGACACCGATCTCCAGCTGCGCCGGCCGGCGGAACTCAACCTGGATGGCATGGATGTGGACGCTGCGCGCCGCACCCGCAGTGTGCTGATGCTCCTCGGTCCGCTGCTGGATGAGTCCGTTGAATACCGCCTGCCGTATGCCGGCGGCTGTGACCTCGGCACCCGCTCGGTGGAACCGCACATGCAGGCGCTGCGCCAGTTCGGGTTGTCGGTTGAGGCCACTGCCGGCTTCTACAGCGTGCAGGCTCCAAAACCGGACACGCAGGACCGCTCTTTTGTCCTCTCCGAACGGGGCGATACCGTCACGGAGAACGCCATCATGGCAGCAGCGCACCGTGCGGGCACCACGGTCATCCGCAACGCCAGCCCCAACTACATGGTCCAGGACCTTTGCTTCTACCTCGAGATGCTGGGTGTGAAAATCGACGGCGTGGGCACCACCACCCTGAAGATCACCGGGAAGCCGTTCATCGACGTCGACATCGAGTATTTCCCGTCCGAGGACCCCATTGAGGCCATGAGCCTCATCACCGCCGGCATCGTCACTAACTCCGAGGTGACCATCCGGCGGGTTCCCATAGAGTTCATGGAGATCGAGCTGGCCACCCTGGAGCAGATGGGCCAGCAGCTGGAGGTTTCCGGGGAGTACATGGCGCGGAACGGCCGTACCAGGCTGGTGGATGTGACCACGAAGCCCTCCGAGCTGCGCGCACCCGAAGACAAGATCCACCCCATGCCGTTCCCTGGCCTGAACATCGACAACCTTCCGTTCTTTGCTGTCATTGCTGCGAACGCGCATGGCCAGACCATGATCCACGACTGGGTCTATGAGAACCGCGCCATCTACCTGACGGAACTGAACAAGCTGGGCGCCCAGGTGCAGCTGCTGGACCCGCACCGGATCTACGTCAACGGCCCCACAAAGTGGCGTGCCGCCGAGGTGGGCTGCCCGCCGGCCCTCCGCCCGGCCGCCTGCCTGCTGCTGGCCATGCTTGCCGCCCGCGGCGTGTCCGAGCTGCGCAACATCTATGTGATCGAGCGCGGCTACGAGGATCTGGCCGAGCGGCTCAACGCCATCGGCGCCAAGGTGGAGTACTTCCAGGATTAGCGGTGCGTCATGATGGGCCGTAACTCGGCGAACCGGGCGGCGGTTGAAGCACAATATAAGCATGCGAACATTCGGCGTCGAGGAAGAACTCCTGATCGTTGATCCGGAGACGGGGGAGCCGCTTGCCCTAGCGGATGCCCTGCTTTCGGGCCGCCGGCTTGCCGCTGATGATGCTCCGGAGGATCCGCGCGTCCTGGGGACGAAGGACAAAACCGCTTACGACGACGACGAAATGGGCTTGAGTGCCGAGCTGAAGCTTGAGCAGATCGAGACCCAGACCCGTCCGTGCCTGGAGTACGCCGAGCTGTTGCCGCAGATCCGGGCCGGCCGGCTCCTGGCGGACGAGGCCGCGCGGAAACATGGCGCGCGGGTGGCTGCGCTGGCCACGTCCCCGCTGGCGTCCACCAGCCACACCACCCCGGACGCCCGGTACGCCCGCATGCTGGAGCGTTTTGGCCTGACGGCGCAGGAGCAGCTGACCTGCGGCTTCCACGTGCACACCTTCATCGAGTCACCTGAGGAGGGCGTGGCCGTCCTGGACCGGATACGGGACAAGCTGGCGGTCCTCACCGCCCTGAGTGCCAACTCGCCGTTCTGGAACGGGGTGCCAACAGGGTTCGAAAGCTACCGCACCCAGGCCTGGAACCGGTGGCCCACCTCCGGGCCCGCCACCATTTACGGCACCTATTCCGCCTACCGGCGCGTGGTGACGCGCCTGCTGGACAGCGGGGTGATGCTGGATGAAGGCATGCTCTACTTCGATGCCCGCCTGTCCCGGAACCACCCCACCGTGGAGGTCCGGGTGGCTGATGTCTGCCTCCGTGCGGAGGACGCCGCCCTGATTGCGGTTCTGGTGCGGGCCCTGGTGGAATCCGCCAGCCGGGACTGGCGCGAGGGCGTTGATCCCGCGCCGGTGCCCACAGTGCTGCTGCGGATGGCGGCCTGGCAGGCGAGCAGCAGCGGGCTGAGTGGCGAACTGCTGGACTTCGGCACCTTCCGGCCCGCGCCCGCCGTGGAGGTGGTGCGCTCGCTGGTGGACTATCTGGCGCCCGTGCTCGAGGAACAGGGTGAGCTTGCCCTGGCCCGGCAGGGCGTCGAGGACATTATTGCCCGCGGCACCGGCTCGTCTGAACAGCGCCGGGTGCGGGACTCCGCCCGGGAAAACTCAGACCCCGACGACGGCGGGATGGGCGCCGTCGTGGCGCACGCCGTCGGCGTCACGATGCGCGGCACCTCCGGCCTGCCTGAGGTGGACGACGCCCCGGAACTGCTCAGGGTCCGTCAGTCCTGATCTCCAGCTACGGGCTCTCCTGTGCGGCGTTCTCCTTCGCGGCGTTCTCGTGTGGTGCAGGTGCCGCGGGGGACACTTCTTCGTAGCGCATCAGCTGCGCTCCGATGGCCCCTTCCACGAGGTAGAAAACAAATGGCGGGATGTCCTTCGTCCCGGCCAGGATGGCGCCGAAAAGGGGCGCGCTTGAGGCCGCGGTCAGGCCGCTCCAAGGCTTGAGCGGCGAGAGCAGCAGCCCCGCACCCAAGGCAGCGAGGGCCCCCACATGGAGTCCGGAGTAGGTGAGGAAGGGCCAGCTTGCGCCGCGCCGGTAAGCGAACTTTTCGAGGTCCGCGGCGCGGTCCGCCAAGGCCACGACAAACAAGGGGGCGCCGGCAACAAGTGCGGCCGCCGCGCCCGTGGCAAGGGTTTTCGTGGGGCCGGACCGGACGGCCTGGGCAAACCGGACGAACCCGACCGGCACGGCCATGGTGCCCGCGGCTGCAAGGAACTGGCCCAGTATCCAGGGCCCCCGGCTGTCCTGGAGCATCGCCAGCCTGGCTGCCGGGTCCCTGGTGGCGTGCACCATCCCCACGAAGGAAACTCCGATTCCCCAGCAGGTGCTTGCCGCAACGATGACTGCTCCGGCCTTGCGGTAGGGCCTGATGCCTTGGGGCGATTCTTTTCCGGTCATTGGTGGCTCCCGGGTCCGGCGGATGCGGTGGCCCAGCGGCATCGCGGTTGGTGAGCACGAAGCTACGCCGCACCGGCCCCTCGGTCAACAGGGCGGTCAACAGGGCGGTCAACAGGTCTGTCAAGAGGCCGGGTTAACAGGCCTGGTCACCAGCAGGGGATGAACCGCAGGGGCTCAGGCTCCCAGCGCAAGGCGGACTCCCAGCGCCAGCATGACAACAGCCACGAAGCCGTCCAGGATGCGCCACGAGGATGGCCGCGCGAAGAACGGACGCAGGGCCCGGGCTCCGAAACCCAGGGCACAGAACCACCCGAGGCTGGCCGCCATTGCCCCGCCGCCGAACCACCACCGCAACTCCTCAACTTGCTGGTTGGCCACGGAACCGAGCAGCAGCACGGTGTCCAGATAGACATGCGGGTTAAGCCACGTCAGGGCCAGCACAGTGGCGATGGCCGCCCGGGATCGTAGGGCGGGCTCCTTGCCGGAGGCCGTGAGCGCCCCCGGGCGGATTGCCCGCCGGGCCGCCAGCACGCCGTACCCCACGAGGAACGCCGCCCCGGCATAGCGCGCCACGTTCACCACCACAGGACTCGTCTCCATCAACGCCCCGACGCCGGCAATCCCCGCGGCGATAAGCACCGCATCGGAGACACTGCAGACGAGCACGACGGCGGCGACGTGCTCACCGCGGATGCCCTGCCGCAGCACGAAGGCGTTCTGGCTGCCGATCGCCACGATAAGGGCCAGGCCGGTGCCGAAGCCGAGGGCGACAGCGGACGCGAGGGCAGTGAGTTCCATGGTTTCCAACGTACGGCCGGGGCTACAATTACGCCAGCTAATGATTCTTAGCTCTATTAAGGAAGTCTAATGAAGACCTTTCAGTTGGAGCAGCTCCGGACCTTTGCCGCCGTGGTGGAGGGCGGCACCCTGGAAGCCGCCGCCCGCACCCTGTACGTCACGCCGTCGGCCATCTCCCAGCGGCTCAAAGCGATGGAGGATGCTGCCGGGCAGATCCTGCTGCAGCGGACCAACCCGGCCCGCCCCACGCCGGCCGGCGAGGCGGTCCTGCGGTTCGCCCGGCAGGTCAGGCAACTGGAGTGGGATGCCCGGCAGGAACTCGGGGACCGCGACGGAGAACAGAGCAGGCCCATCCCGCTTGTGGTGAACGCGGATTCTCTTTCCACATGGTTTTTACCTGCACTGGCAAGCCTGCCTCCGGGCCTCGGCGCCTCCTTTGAGCTCCACCGGGAGGACGAACAGCATTCCACGCAACTCCTGCGGACCGGCATGGTGATGGCCGCGGTCACCGCCACCCCGGAAGCGGTCCAAGGCTGCAGCGTGGAAGCGCTGGGCGCCCTGCGGTACAGGGCTGTGGCCAGTCCCGGTTACATCAGCCATTGGTGGCCGGCCGGCCCGGAACTCGCGGCAGGCAGCCGGGTGCCGGTGGTGGACTTCGACCGCAAGGACCACCTGCAGGATGAATTCTTCACGGCGGTAACTGGCGCGGTCCTGGCTGCACCGCGGCATTATGTTCCGTCCTCGGCCGAGTTCGCCCAGGCCATCCGGCTGGGCCTGGGCTGGGGGCTGTTGCCGGAGCAGCAGTGCCTGGCAGACCTTCGGAGCGGGGACCTCATGGAGTTGGCCCCGGAGCATCCTCTTGACGTTTCCTTGTACTGGCAGCGCTGGAAGATCGATTCACTCCTGCTGAACCAGTTGTCCGCGGCGGTCCGTGAGACGGCGGCCAAACACCTCCGCTGATGCGGCCATACTATTGACCAACGGCGCGTCCAGGAACGCATCGACTACAAGGGGGACGATGCATGAATTATCCGACGCGACGCAGCGCGCTGCTGGGAATCGGGCTGGCTGCTGCCAGCGTGGGAGTGGGCGCGAGTGCTGCAACCGCAGCCCCGGCTCCTGCCGTGAGCCTCACACCCGCCGCCGGTCCGCCCGGCAGCAGTGTGACGCTCAACGGAACCGGGTTTCCGCGATCGTCCGCGGGCACCATTACAGGAGGCTCATCGCCGGTGGCTTTCCAGACCGGCAAGAACGGGACTTTCAGTGTGGTGGCCACCATCGGGTTGACCGCGCAGGGTCCTGTGGTACTGGTGGCGGCTTCCGGCAAGATGTCCGCCACCACAACGTTCAGCGTCCTCGCCGGTGTGCCGCCGGTCAGTTCGGCGTTCCTTCGGTTCGGCGTCGCCACCCCAGGCGGGGCTGCCTCCGGCGCCGAGCTTGACGCAGTGGCGGCACTGGTGGGGGAAAGCCCGGGAATCGTGCTCTCCTACAAGGACTTCCGGCAGGCCCCGCCCGTCTTTGAACTGGAATCGGTGGTGCAGCGCGGCGCAATGCCGCTGCTCACCTGGGAACCATGGATCGCCGGTGCCGGAGTGACCCAGCCGGCCTATGCACTGGCCCGCATCACCGCGGGAGATTTCGATCCTTACATCAGCCAGTGGGCAGCCGCCCTTGCGTCCTGGGGCAAGCCGGTAATGCTTCGCTTCGCCCACGAAATGAACGGCGACTGGTACCCGTGGGCCGAAGCGGTCAACGGCAACAGTCCCGGTGACTATGTTCAGGCGTGGCGGCACGTGCACGCTCTTGTCAGCGCCGCCGGAGCAACCAATGTGAACTGGGTGTGGGCGCCCAACGGAGGCGGATCGGTTGAAAACTCCGCACTGTATCCCGGCGATGCGTACGTGGACACCGTGGGCCTGGACGCCTACAACTGGGGAACCACCCAGGTGTGGAGTTCTTGGCAACTGCCTGTCGCCGTGTTCGGTCCGCACCTGGCGGAGCTCCGGATCATCGCCCCCGGCAAACAGATTGTCATCACCGAAACGGCCAGCACCGAAACCGGTGGCAGCAAGCCGGAGTGGAATGCGGCGCTGGTCTCCTACCTGAGGACACAGCCGGATGTCTCCGGCTTCGTGTGGTTCAACCTCAATAAGGAGACCGACTGGCGGATCAACAGCAGCGCCGCCTCAGCGTCTGCCCTCTCGGCGGCACTGGCTGCCCGGCGCTAGCGCCGAACCCGCGTACCGGGGAACCGACCGCCGGTACTGTGTAAACCGCTCGCCAAAAGCCTCAGCCAGAAAGGCTTCTTCCCGGAGCACCTCGCGGTGCATGGCGGCGGACGCCACCGGGAGGGCTGCAACCATCCAGGCATTGTTCTGCAGCAGTCCAGCTCCAAGCTGGATCAGCGCGCAGCCCAGGTACATCGGATTGCGCGAGAAAGCGTAGGGTCCGCCGGTCACCAAGGCTTCGGGATGGGCCAGTCGGGTGTTCCGCGCGGCAAACCAGGCCCACGTGACGAGCGTTCCACCGGCCGCCAGCGAAGCGGCACCCGCCGTTGTCAGCAGTGGAGACGCAGGGCCGGACGGACGGCCGATCCGGAGCGGAACGACACGCTGGAGTACCAGGCCCGCCGCGAGGCCGGCGAGGTTCTGTTCGGGCAACGGGATGTTGGAGAGCAGCCGCTTCCGGTCCCGCTTTCCGGTCATGATGCTTAGATCTGCTTGAGCGCCTGTTCGAGGTCGCCGATGAGATCGTCCACGTCCTCCAGGCCGACCGAAAGCCGTACAACGCCGTCGCTGAGACCGATGGCGGCTCGGCCTTCGGGACCCATGGCGCGGTGGGTGGTGGTGGCCGGGTGGGTGATCAGCGACTTGGCATCGCCGAGGTTGTTGGAGATGTCGATGATCCGCAGGGCATCCAGCAGCGCAAAGGCGGCCTCCTTCCCGGAGCGGCCGCCCGTCGTCGCGAGTTCCAGCGTGAGGACGGTGCCACCGGCCTTCATCTGCTGGGCGGCAAGCTGGTACTGGGGGTGCGACTTCAGCAGGGGGTACTTGACCCAGCTGACGGCCGGCTGCTGTTCCAGCCATTCCGCGAGCCGAAGTGCGGACGCTGAGGAGTGGTTCACGCGCAGCGCCATGGTTTCCAGGCCCTTGGTGAGCACCCAGGCGTTGAACGCGGACAGCGCAGGCCCGGTGTGGCGCATGAGCTGCTTGACCGGGCCGTCGATGAATTCCTTGGTGCCCAGGATGGCCCCGCCCATGACCCTGCCCTGGCCGTCGATGTGCTTGGTGCCGGAGTAGACAATCACGTCCGCGCCGAACTGGCCGCAGCGCTGCAGCAGGGGAGTGGCAAAAACGTTGTCTACGACCACGGTGGCCCCGGCAGCGTGCGCCAGTTCGCTGACCGCCGCGATGTCCACGATCTCCTGCATGGGGTTCGACGGCGATTCGAAGAAGACGGCCGTGGTGGGCTCGGACAGGGCTTCACGCCACTGGTCCAAATCAGGACCGTCCACAAAGACAGTCTCCACGCCCCAGCGCGGCAGGATTTCGTTCAGGATCACAAAGCAGGAGCCGAACAGCGAGCGTGCGGCCACCACCCTGTCCCCGGCCGCCAGCAGCGCACCCAGGGCGGTGAAAACAGCGGACATGCCCGACGCCGTCGCAAAGCAGGCTTCCGTGCCTTCGAGCAGGCGGAGCCGTTCCTGGAAGGTGGCCACGGAGGGGTTGCCATAACGGGAGTAGACAAAGCGTTCGTCCTCGCCCGTGAAGGCGCGCTCGGCTGCGGCGGCGGATTCGTAAACGAAGCCCGAGTTCAGGAACACCGGCTCGGTGGTCTCCTGGAAATTCGTGCGGTCCAGCCCGCCGCGGACGGCCTGGGTGTCAGGGCTCCAGCCGGCGGCATCTTTGTTGAAGGTCACTTAGTTGCTTCCGAGGTTGGTGGGCAGGCCGCGGTTCTTCCAGCCGTTGACAGTGCGCTCGCCATAGCGGTCCGGCTCGCCTTCGAAACCTTCCAGAATATTGAAAGAGGTGAAGCCTGCCTGCGTTGCGGCGATGGCGGCCGCGATGGACCGCTGGCCAGAGCGGCAGAGGAACACGAGCTCGGTGGTTGAGTCCTCCGGTGCCTGTTGGGTGAGGTCGGTGAGGAAATCCGGGTTGGGGATCCCGCCCGGGAACGTCCACTGGATGAACAGGGGATCGTTGTCCGTAGCTTTGGTGTCCGGGATGCCGATGTGCGCCCATTCGCCTTCGGTGCGGACGTCCACCAGGATGGCGCCCTGCTCCAGCTTGGCCCAGGCTTCCTGCGGGGTGAGGTCTCCGGCGTAGCTCATGCGTGGCCCTCGCCGTCGAAGTCGAGATCGTCCACAGCAGTGGCGACGGCGGCGTCAGCGGTGGCGATGGCAGAGGGCAGGATGAGGGCCTGCGCAACAATCACCTGGCCGCCGTTGGACGTTGCGGCCGGGCTGCCGTGCAGGACATACCCTTCGGCCAGGGCAGCGGAAATCCGTTCACAGAAGGACCTGTCGTCCGGCCCGGTGACAAGCCGGTACGACAGTTTCTCTTCAGGGGCGGGGGCGTCAGACACGACGGAACTCCTTCTTTCACGCTTGCAGCTCGAATGGGTCGATATGCCGAGTATTCACCTGAGGCACCCCGCCGCGAAAGGGAGGGTTGCCGACCGGCCAGTCAGGGCTTGGCGCCGGTTCTCATTACTCCCCAAAAACGTAACATCCGGCCCACCCGGCCGCACCGCCGCCGCCGTCATGTTGCGTAACCAACCCGGACTTTCGTAACCTGCGCGTGCTTCTTCCCTCCGCATCCGGGCGGGACAATCAGGTTCATGGCGGACATCAGCAGGACACCGGGTAGGAGAGGCGCCGCTGCGCGGTTGGCGGCCGCCGCGCTTTGCGGCGCTTCGATCCTGGCTGGCGTGGCCGGTTGCCGGGATGTTTGGGCACCGCCGCCCTGCATGCCGCCTACTTACACTGTTTCGCCGGCCGAAGTGAGGCCCGGAGCACAGGTCACCGTCAGCGCCCAGGACACAGTGTGCGATGCGCGCTACGGTGCGGACGCCAAAGTCCAGGTGACGGTCCGGGACGCTGCCGGAGTCAACGTCCTGGAGGAACTGGCCCCCATGACCGACGACGGCGGCTTCACCTTGGTGTTCACTGTCCCGGCGGGAATGGCCGCGGGCAAGGCCGGGGTGTCCGCCTACCCTTACGGCGTGGACTGGTGCGACGATACCGGAGTCAATAACAGGGTGGCGTCCGGGCCGCAGGCGCTGGTCCGCGTTTCATGCGCGGAGCGGCTGGTCCCGCTGGTGATCGTGGCCGGCTAAGGCCGGTCAGCGCGCACGGCAGCCTGGACCTTCCGGCCCTTGGGGCCGGCACCCGGACCCGCCAGGACCGATAGAGTTTTCGCAGGGGGCACCGGCCGCCATCACTGATAAGCCGTCCTGGGGGAGGGTCCACACCAGCATGCCACCAGCCACCGTAGTCAGACGTTTGCCGCCGTCGGACGTACCCCGTCTCCGCAACCCGTTTCCGGCAGCCCTCGTTGCAGCCCTGCTCATCCTGTTCGGCCTCCTGCCTGCCGGTGCTGCCGCAGCCGCCGAACCCGGGCCGGCTCCGGAGGAGGGCAAGCCCCTGCTGGGCGTTGTCCTCGAATGGGGCCAGGACTCCGCCGAATCCTTTGCCGAACGGCTGGGGGCCACCCCCGCCGTCTTCGGCCACGACATCTCCATTCCGTTCCGCGACGCAGAAAAGGTCAATCTCCGGCAGTTCCTGGACCAGGCCGCCGCCGTGGGCTCCCACGCCATGTTGACCGTCAAGCCCACTGTTCCGCTTGATCAGCTCGACGCGGCGGCGGGGGACGCCTTCGCTGCTGAAGTTGCCGGCATCTCGGCGGGTTTCCAGGGCCAGCTGCTGGTGCGCTTTGCCCCGGATATGAACGGCAGCTGGGTTGACTGGGGGCAACAGCCGGCCGCGTATCGCTCTGCGTTCCGGGCGGTAGCTGCCGCGTTTAAGGAAACGGACGACGCCGGCACCGTCATGGTGTGGGAGCCCTACCTTGGGCGGGACTACCCTTTCGAACGGAACCGCAACGCCCCTGCCGCCGGGAGCCAGGGCTTCGCCCTGTTGGACACCAACGGCGACGGCGTCTGGGACAGCGCCGACGGTGCCTACGCGCCCTATTATCCCGGGGACGACGCCGTCGAATGGGTGGGCCTTTCGGCTTACCACGACGACACTGCCGGGAAGTCCGCCGTCAACACCGTGCCCGCTGACGGGGAGCTGGCAGGAATGCTGGCCGGCGCCGGAAACGAGGACTTCTACGCCAGCTACGTTGAGCAGCGGAACAAGCCGTTCCTCCTGCAGACGGCGGCTTTTTACAGCCCGTCCACCGGCGGTGCCGGGGAAGCCGGGATCAAGGGCGCCTGGTGGGACCAGACACTTGACCTGGCCACGTCCGCGCGCTTCAGCAGGACAGCCGCCGTGGTCTGGGACGAGCGGGTCAGCACCCGGGACACCGGTGTTGCCAGCATCGACTGGACCATCACAGGAAACCCGGACGTGGCGGCAGCCGCGCGGGCACGGCTCGATGCGTCAGGCCTGGTCACGGGGCCGGTCACCGAAGTCCAGGCCGGGCAGGCCTACTCCAAGGCCAACACCCTGACTGGCGCCGCCGCCTGGAGTGTGGGAGCGGCCCTGCTCATCCTGCTGCTAGCGCTGTGGCAGATCCCTCGAAGAGTCTCGGCGGTTGGCGCGTGGGGCTACACCGACCCGTCGAAAAGGGACTCCCGCGTGGACCTGTTGCGCGGCCTCGCCATCGTGTTTGTGGTGGTGAACCACCTCGGTATGACGTCCCTGTTCCAGCTGCTGACGCAGGAGGCGGTGGGCTTTGTTTCCGGAGCTGAGCTGTTCGTGCTCTTCTCCGGACTGGTGGTGGGGATGGTCTATGGGCCGCGGGTCAAAGAGGATTTCGGCACGGTAGTGGACCTGACTGTTCGGCGGGCCGGAAAGCTCTATGTCACTGCCCTGGTGGTCCTGCTCGGCATCTTCCTGGTTTCGCTGGCGCCAATTTTCCAGACCGATTCCCTCACGTCCTACACAGACCAAGGCACAGGGGGCGCCGGCCATGACGCTGCCGGGCGGACCTACGATCTTTATGCGGGCATGGAATCCCTCTTCCAGTTTCCGGTGCCGCCCCAGCTCCTTCCCGCCATTCTGCTGCTCCAGTTCGGGCCGTGGCAGTTCAATGTGATGGGCCTTTATGTCATCCTGCTGCTGGCCAGCCCGTTGATCCTGGCTGCGCTCAACCGCGGCAAAGCCTGGTGGGTGCTGGCGGCAACGCTGGGTATCTATGCGCTGGGCGCAACCACACGCTTCCGCCTGCTGCCCTCCCAGTTCGAGGACTCGTTTCCCCTGCTGGTGTGGCAGGTGCTGTTTGTGATCGGCCTCGTTGCGGGTTTCCACCGGCGGAAAGTCGTGGCGTGGCTGACGGCAAACCCGTGGGCAGTGGTGGCCTGCACCGTGGCCGCAACCGTTTTCGCTTTCCTGTCCTGGGGCAATCCGTACCTGGCAAACGGCTTCGATATCCGGTTGGCCGTTATTCCGGACAGCGCCTACCGGACCATGTACGAGTCCTACTTTGCGCGGACGTACCTGGCCCCCGGACGCCTGGTCAATGTCCTGGTGCTGGTGGTCGCCGCGTACGCGTTCCTCACCGCCTACTGGAAGCCGGTGCAGCGAGCCCTGGGCTGGTTCCTCATCCCGCTGGGCCGGGCCACCCTGTACGTCTTTGTCATGCACGTGCTGCTCATAGCAGTCATCGCCAACATCCCGGTGCTGCGCCAGGGTGATGTCCTAATCAACACCGCCGCCTACGCAGTGATCCTGGGACTGCTCTGGCTCATGGTGCGGAAGCGTTTCCTTTTCCGGATCATCCCGACCTGACGCCACTTCCACCTGACGCCCCGCGGACCAGTCTCAGGCTCTGAGAATCAGGGCGTCGCCCTGGCCGCCGCCGCCGCACAGGGCCACTACTCCGGTCCCGCCGCCGCGCCGTTTCAGCGCGAGTGCCTGGTGCAGCACGAGGCGGGCCCCGGAGGCGCCGACAGGGTGGCCCAGAGCGATGGCGCCGCCGTCGGCATTGATCTTCCCGGCATCGATCCCCAAATCCTTGGCGGACTGGAGCACCACCGACGCGAACGCTTCGTTGATCTCAATGAGGTCCAGGTCATCCACGCCCAGCCCCTCAAGTTTGAGCGCCCGCTCGATGGCGCGGGACGGCTGGGAGTGCAGGGAGCCGTCCGGTCCCGCGGTTTGACCATGGCTCCCGATCTCCGCAATCCACGTGAGGCCGGCCGCCTCCGCCGCAGCCTTGCTGGCCACCACCACGGCAGCCGCGCCATCGGACAGCGGAGACGAGGAACCTGCAGTAATGGTGGCTGACGGGTCTTTGGAGAACGCGGGCTTCAACTCCGCCAGGGCCTCAGCGGTGGTGCCGGCGCGGATGCCTTCATCAGCATCTATGACGGTGGCGGGGCCGCGGCGTTGCGGCACCTCCACCGGGGCAATCTCCGCGGCCAGAATGCCGGCCGCCCTGGCGGCCTCGGCACGTTGGTGCGACCGGGCGGCAACAGCGTCCTGGTCCTGCCGGCTGATGCCGAGCTGGGCGTTCCGGGCGTCGGTTGCGGACCCCATCAGTTCACCGGACACCGGATCCTGCAGGCCGTCAAAATTCAGGGAATCCAGCAACGGGGCATCGCCGATCGCCACACCGGCCCGCAGCCGGGGCAGCAGGTGCGGGGCGTTGGTCATGGACTCCTGGCCTGCTGCCACGATGAAATCGGCCTCGCCCGCGCGGATCATCCGGGCGGCGTCGATCACGGCTGTCAGGCCGGACAGGCACAGTTTGTTGATGGTCACGGTGGGCACATCCCAGCCAATGCCGGCGGCGAGACTCGCCTGGCGCGCGGGCCCCTGGCCTGCTCCGGCCTGGATCACCTGGCCCACAATCACGGCCTGGATCTGTTCCGGTGCCACTCCCGAGCGTTCCAGTGCGTTCCGGATGGCGTGCGCACCCAGCTGGCTGGACGTAAGCGGGGAAAGCCCGCCGCGGAACCTGCCGAAGGGCGTACGGGCACCGCCGAGGATGACGGGAATGTGAGCGTCGTTGCCCATGATGTGCCTTTCAGTGCTGCGGATCCAGGTGGTCTCAGGGCCAGCTTAGGCGAAATCCGTCGGTCCGTTTGAGGGCCCACATTCGCGCGGCTTCAGGCGGGGAGGATCAGCTGATGCAGCAAATGGTCCTGCCACCGGCCGGCGATCTTCAGGTACTCCGGTGCAACGCCGATCTCCTGGAATCCGGTGCTCCGGAGGATCCTGCGTGAGGGTTCGTTGTGGAGCAGCGTGGCAGCCTGGACCCGGTGCAGCCCCAGGCTTTCCCGGGCTTGTTTGGCGGCAAACCTGACGGCCGCCGAGCCGATTCCCTGGCGGCCGAGGCCGGCATCCACCCAATACCCGAGGTTGGCACTGAGGAACGGGCCGCGGACGATGCCGGTCATTGTCACGGCGCCGATGATGTTCGCGGACTCGGCGCCGTCCACCAGTACCCACGGGATCTCCTGGCCCACCGAAAGCTGGGCGAGTTTGGCCTGGATGATGTTCAGCTGATGGCCGGGCGAAAAGAATGTCTCATCCCGGGACGGCTCCCAAGGTGCAAGATGATCGCGGTTCCGGCTGTACGCCAGGCTCATGCCGGCTGCATCGGTACGGCGGAGCAGGCGGATCCAGACTCCCGGGATCAGCGGCAGCGTGAGATCCGTGGGCATTAGGTTCTCCTGCGTCACGGTTGCCTACGCCCGGGCGAGAAGTGCCGCCACAAACGCTGCGGTGGTTGCCAGAACCCTTGAGCCCTGGCAGCGGCCGCAGTTGATATCAGCCGCCAACGTATCCTTGCGGGCGTCAAGTACCACCACGGATCTGACACTCAGGTGCTGGTCTGTGTCGCAATCCGCGCACCACGGAAGGCTGCCCCGGGGCTGCAGGGCGCCCCGGGGAACGTAGGAACAGGCTGGGGCGTTCATTGGCTAGACCAGGCCCGGGTAGCTGGTCAGAATGTAGTCGGCAGCGGCCGGACCCTTCATCCGCAAACCGTTGTGGTCGGGGCGGATGCGGTCCTTCATGGCCGCCCAGAAAACGGATTCGGTCCGGGGGGAGCGTTCGTTGATGTAGCACCAGCTGGTGTACAGGCCGTACAGGGGGTCTTTATCAAGGGTTACTTCAGATTCGGTATCGCAAGAGGTGGCTTCGGAAAGGAATGTGTCGTACTGGGAATGTGCCATGGAGGCTCTCTTCCGCGAGGTGCGTTTTGTAGCTGCCATTCGGCTACAGCAGCCGTGCCTGAACACCTTGCACTGGGAGTCCGGGGTGTCGACGAGGTCAACAGGGAAAACCATTTCCGGCTGCTTCCCTACAATGTAGACTGTAGTCGTAGACTTCAGATTCAGCAAGCGTCTTGATTATTTGTTGGCACTGGAGGCAACACCTACACAGGACGGAATTTCCATGCCATCCCCGAAGAATCCAGCCCCCGACGCTCCCGGGCAAAAAACCCGGCTGAGCAAGGAACTTGTGCTGGCGACGGCCTTGGAACTGGTGGACAGTGCGGGCCTTGACACGCTCACCATGCGTCGTCTGGGCCAGGAGCTGAACTGCGATCCCATGAGCCTCTACCGCTACGCCGAAAACCGCGCGGCACTGCTGGACGGGGTCTCGGAGCTGGTCTTCAACGAGCTCGAGATCTTTCCCCATGATCCCGACTGGAAGGCACAGCTGCGCAGGATCGCCCATGACCTGCGGCTCCTGGCCCTGAGGCATCCCAACGTCGTCCCATTGCTCGTGACCAGGCCGCTGTCCACGCCACTCGGGCTCCGGCCGCTGGGCACCTTACGGCCGCTGGAACAGATCCTCTCGCTACTGGTCGACGCCGGGTTCGAACCCACGGATGCGTTGCATGTCTACCGGGCCTACTACGGCTTCCTGTACGGGCATATCCTCAACGAGCTCCAGGAATTCATTGTGGATCCTGAGGAAAACGAGGCGTTGCTCCGGCTGGGGCTGCACAGGCTGCCGGCCCGGGACTTCCCCCGGCTCCGTGCCCTGGCACCTGTCCTGGCTGACTACGACGGCGCGGCCGAGCTGGACCAGGGCATCACCATCCTGCTTTCCGGCCTCGAATCAAACCTTTCGCGCCAGGCGTCGCCCGCAAAAGTCTGACTGCCGGCAAAACGCGAACGGCGCCCGGGTGTTACTCGAAGGACGCCCGGCGCCGGTCGGAGAGCCTGGTGCTCCACACATCGGGCTTGTTGACTTTGAAGCGGCGCCCGGTCAGGGCCCGGGCATTCAGCCGGATGTAGTGTTCCTTGCTTCCGGGCTGCCAGGGTTCCAGCTGGAGTGAATCGACGGTGTCCTTTTCACCCTGGTCCTCGATCAGCGCTGTGTCGCCCCGGACCACAACACTCCATGCCTCCTCGGTGTGCGGATCGTAGCCGTCGATTTCAAGGGCGGCAGGCCGCTCCGATGAGGCTACCCACAGCTTCGTCCCGGCGGAGGTCCGGAAGACGATGCTCCTGCGGTCCAGGGCATAGTTCACCGGAAAGATCTCGGGGTGGCCGTCAACAACAAGGGCCAGGCGGCCCACGGCGTCGTTGGCGAGCAGTTCCCAGCATTCGTCAAACGTCAGGTTGATGTTCGGCTCCGTGTGCGAGTTCATGCACCACACCTTACGGCCCGGACTCCCGGCCCAACAGGGCCTGACCAGCAATTGGTCACATTCCGCGGGCCCGATTTCCCGCGGCCGGATTTGTCGTTTCGGCCATTGGAACCAGGCTCCCGTCGCTTTTGCGCGGGCAGGTACGGTGAATGCTTCCGGTCTGGTGTTTCCCCAGGCCCCCGGCGGAGGGCAGAAGAAGCTCAGTGACAGACAGCAACCCCGGGAGCAGGGGCCTCAAGCCGGGCTCCCTGACTCCCGTCATTCCCGGTTTCTTCCCTGACCCCACAATCTGCCGTGCGGGGGACGATTTTTATCTGGCGACCTCGAGCTTTGAGTATTTTCCCGGGGCGCCGATCTTCCACAGCCGCGATCTGGTCCAGTGGGAACAGATCGGAAACGTCCTGACCCGCCGGAGCCAGTTCGTGGCCGGGGACAGGCGCCGGTCGGGCGGCATTTTCGGGTCCACACTCCGCCACCACAACGGACGATTCTGGTTCGTGACCACCAACATGAGCGATTTCGGCGGCGGGCACCTGCTGTTCCACGCCGAGGATCCCGCCGGGCCGTGGAGCGAACCGGTCCCGATTGCGGGAACACCGGGCATCGATCCGGACATCGCATGGGACGACGAGGGAACCTGCTACCTCACCTGGCTGGGTTTTGGCCCCGGCGAAGGCGGCTCGGGCGTGGTCCAGGCGCGGCTGGATCCGGAGGAGGGCAGGCTGCTGGAGAGCCCCCGAAAACTCTGGCAGGGATCGGGCCTGGCGCACCCCGAAGGCCCACACCTCTACCGGACGGGTGGCTGGTGGTACCTGATGATCGCCGAAGGCGGCACCGAGCGGGGCCACTCAGTTTCCATCAGCAGGAGCGCGTCCCCCACCGGGCCATTCGAGCCGCACCCTGAGAACCCCGTTTTCAGCCACCGCAGCCTGGGCACCCCCGTTCAGAACGTGGGGCACGCGGACCTTGTGCAGGGCCCCGGCGGCGGCTGGGCTGCAGTCCACCTGGGCGTGCGGATCCGCGGCTCCAGCCCCGGCTATCACGTGCTCGGCCGGGAGACGTTCCTTGCCGGGATTGAATGGCAGGACGGTTGGCCCCGCTTCGAGGAGGAGCGCTTCAGGATCCCGACGGCGGACACGTCCTTCAGGGATGACTTTTCGTCCGCTGCCTTGCACCTGAGATGGATTTCGCCGGGCAACGATCCGGCGTCGTTCAGCCGGCATGCCCCCGGCGCCGGCCGCCACCTCTCCGGCGTGGGGGAGGACGCGGCGGCGGACACCGCGCCGCTGCTCGCCACGCGGGTGCGCGACGAAACGTGGGTGGCGCGCGCCACTCTCAGGCCGGTGGACGGGGCCGCTGAACTGGTGCTCAGGGTCGACGGCTCGCATTGGTACACGGTCCAGGTTGACGGCGGAAGCGTCCGGGCGCTGGCACGGATCGGCCCGCTGCAGCAGGAAATCGCGACAGCGGAGCACCGCCTGGGCGGTTCGCCCCTGGAGTTGGAGATCGGCTGCGCCGAGGCACCGTCGGCAGGCCGGCCCGGGAAGAACTGCGGGCCCGACGAAGTGTCGCTTGGCTTCCGCGTTAACGGGAAGCTGACGGTGCTGGCCCGGCTCGACGGCCGCTATCTGTCCACGGAGGTAGCCGGCGGATTCACCGGCCGGGTCATTGGTGTATCAGCCAGTGGCGGCAGTGCCGTGCTGGAACGCTTCGAGTATTCAGCAGTCAGTCCGTAGGCCCGGACGCGGGCTCACCCAGATGCTTCAGGAGAGCATCCAGCACCGGAAGCTGGCCCTTCACCAGTTTGATCCGGGCGTCGGGTTCGGCCACCCACCGGGCGTCGTCCACTTCGGGAAAATCCTGGATATTTCCTGAACCCTTGGGCCATTCGAGCGGAAAGGTGTTGCTCACTATCCGTTCGGGCTGGAAGTCCGACTCAGCTGCGAAAACGGTGATGATTTTCCCTGACGGCTGCCGGAACCCGCCCAGCGGCAGGTAGTTCACGGGCGGCGGGGGCGTCCCGATCTCCTCTGTGAACTCACGCAAAGCGGCCAGCAGCGGATCCTCACCGGCCGCGTACTCGCCTTTGGGGATTGACCAGGAATGGGTCGGCTTGCGCTCCCAGAACGGTCCGCCCATATGGGCTATCCAGACTTCAAGCCCGTTTGCCGGGTCGCGCCGGTACAACAGGATTCCTGCACTTCGAACGGCCATTTCTGTTCCTCCCCGCCAAGGCTATACCTGGGCGGGACGGGGGCAGCAAAGGAGGCGGGCGCCTCGCCGGTGCCCGCCTCCGTTTACTTGTTCGGTTTGCTTGGCCGCTTGAGGGTCAGCTCAAGCGGCCAAGCAAGGATCAGCTCAGGGTCGCGGTGTCGATCACGAAGCGGTAGCGCACGTCCGAGGCGAGGACCCGCTCGTAGGCGTCGTTGATCTTGCCGGCCGGGATGACCTCGATCTCGGAACCGATCCCGTGCTCGGCGCAGAAGTCCAGCATCTCCTGGGTTTCCCGGATGCCGCCGATCATTGATCCGGCGAAGGACCGGCGTCCACCGATGAGCGCGAAGGCGTTGACGGGCAGGGGTTCAGCCGGTGCGCCAACGTTCACCAGGGCGCCGTCGAGGGACAGCAGCTGCAGGTAGGAGCTGATGTTGATCGAGGCGCTGACGGTGTTGATGATCAGGTCGAAGCTGCCGGCCAGATCGGTGAAGGTGGTTTCGTCGCTTGTGGCGTAGTAGTGGTCGGCGCCCAGGCGGAGGCCGTCCTCCTGCTTCTTCAGCGACTGGGAGAGCACTGTGACCTCTGCGCCCATGGCGTGGGCGAGCTTGACGGCCATGTGGCCGAGTCCGCCGAGTCCGACGACGGCGACCTTCTTGCCGGGGCCGGCACCCCAGTGCCGCAAGGGGGAGTAAGTGGTGATGCCCGCGCACAAAAGGGGCGCGGCGACGTCGAGCTCTATTCCTTCGGGGATTCGCACCACGAAGTCCTCGGTCACGACGACGTGGGTGGAGTAACCGCCCTGGGTGATGGTGCCGTCGCGGTCCACAGCGCCGTAGGTGCCGACGTTTCCGGCCAGGCAGTACTGCTCTTCGCCCTTGACGCAGTTGGCGCATTCGCGGCAGGAGTTGACCATGCAGCCGATACCCACACGGTCGCCCACCTTGTGTTTGGTCACCTCGGCACCCACCTCGGTGACGATGCCGGCAATTTCGTGGCCGGGTGCCAGCGGGTAGCTCTGGGGTCCCCAGTCGCCGCGGACAGTGTGGATGTCGGAATGGCAGATGCCGGCGAACTTGATGTCGATGAGCACATCGTGGAGGCCGACGTCGCGGCGTTCGATGGTGGTGGGGACCAGGTCCCCGGTAGCGGACGGTGCAGCGTAAGCGTTAACGGTAAGCATTCTTCTCCAGTGCTGATTGTTCGAATGATTCAGGGAGCGGGAAAGGATTATTCGCCGGCCAAGGACAGGATGGGCTGACTTACGGTCAGCGGTGGTTCCACGGCGGCGGGACAGTGGGCGGACTGCAGGTCCAGGCTTCGGAAGAGTTGCGCAGGTGCGGCGCCGGAATCCCCTCGCGGAGCCAGATCCATGGGCACATCCGCGTGCAGGGCGGTCTCCACCCTATCAAGGGCGCCCGCCGTCGTTCGAATCGTGGAAGAGCTGAAACCCGGGAAAGCGCTACTGAATCCCGGCGTACAGGGCGTTGAGCTCGGCAGTCAGCTGCTTCTGCAGGGCCGGGGTTCCGATTTCCTTGCCGTCGATGTGGTTGACCGGGGCGAGCAGCCTGATGCTGGAAATCAGCCACACGGCGTCGGCGTCGAGCAGGTCCTGGGGTTCCAGCGGGCCGTAGCCCAGTTCCCAACCGGCAGCTTTGGCGGCTGTGAACAGGGCTCCCTGGGAGGTTCCGGGGAGGATGCCGCTGTCCAGTTGCGGCGTGATGAGGCGGCGGATGGTGCGCGTGCCGCCGTCGCCGTCGTCGGTTGTTTCCAGGTGCGCCAGCAGCACGGTGGAGGTGGGGCCCTCCAGGACCCGGCCGTCCGAGGAAATGAAGATGACGTCGTCCGCGCCCTGCTTGCGGGCGTGGCGGAGGGCCGCCATGTTCACGGCGTAGGACAACGTTTTCGCGCCGAGCAGCAGCCACGGCGCGCGTTCGGCGACGTCACTGTCATAGCCGCGGTCCAACAGGATGACGTCGATGCCTGTCTCGCGCTGGCGGCGTCCGGCGGCGCCGACAGGAGAAACCTGGACCCAGCAGGTGGGGGAGTCTGCGCCTTCCACTCCGCGGGTGGCTATGAGCTTTACCACCAGTTCGTCCTCGGACTCTGCCGGTGCAGGGTGCCGGGTCCGGTGTTCTGCCAGGCCGGTTTCGATGGCCGCACGCCACCGTTCCTGGCCGGGAATCACCAGATCGAGGACCTCGGCCGAGCCGCCGAGCCGGTTCAGGTGGGCCTGCAGCTTCCGGACCGCACCGCCCACCGCGAGCATCGATTCGAACACGCCGTCGCCGCGCGTGGCGCCCTGGTCCGTGGCCAGCAGCTGCGGCTGGGCAGCATCGGCCAGCCGGCCGGCCGGCAGCTCCGGGTCCAGGAAAACAAGCACCACAGCGGCAGGAGAAGTCATGGCTCCAGCTTAGTCGGGCCCGGCGCCGATAAGCTGGGGGTCATTGCCCCGGCCGGAATCCGTCCGCCGGGGTGCTTACTGCGGGGGTAAATCGAGTGCTGTGGCCAGTTTCGCTGTTGGGTACGGCCCCGGGATGGGTTGTGGTGCTGCTCGGCGTGGCCGACCTGATCATCAGGGTCCTGGCCGTTGGCATCATCCCCGGCAACAGGCGCCCCACCACGGCCATGGCCTGGCTGTTGGGCATCTTCTTTGTCCCGTTCGTTGGCCTGATCCTCTTCCTGCTCTTCGGCAACTTCAAGCTCTCCAGCCGGCGCCGGCAGCAGCAGGAGATCGTCAACACCCGGGTGCGCTCGGGCATCTCGGCGCTCGCCGACGTCGAAAGTGACTACCCCGGCCCGGAGTGGGTGAAGTCCGCGGGCGAACTGAACCGCCGGCTGGGCTCACTGCCCATGGTGGACGGCAACTCCGTCAGCCTCATCCCCGGGTATCCCGATTCGATCCTGGCCATGACGGAGGCTGTGCGGAAAGCCAAGAAGTTCGTCAACGCCGAGTTCTACATCATGAGCACGGACCACATCACCAACGATCTGCTGACCGCCCTGGAGGAGGCCGCTGAGCGGGGCGTGGAAGTCCGGGTCCTGTTTGACCACATCGGCACGCTCCGGGTGGCGGGGTACCGCAACTTCCTGAAGCGGCTCAAGGCCGGCAAGATCCAGTGGAGGCGGATGCTCCCGCTGTTGCCCACCCAGGGCCAGTGGCGCCGGCCGGACCTCCGCAACCACCGCAAGATCATGGTGATCGACGGCGAAATCGCCTTTACCGGCTCGCAGAACCTGATTGAGCCGTCCTACAACAACAAGCGGCACCGCAAAGCCGGCCGCGAATGGGTGGAGTTGATGGCTTGCCTGCGCGGGCCGATCGTCACCACCCTGAACGTTGTCTTTGCCACCGACTGGCTCAGCGAAACCGACGAGTCCCTGGAATACCAGCTGCAGCTCCCCGCCAACCCGGAACCGGGCAACGTCACCGCACAGGTGGTGCCCAGCGGCCCCGGGTTCATCACGGAAAACAACCTGCGCCTGTTCAACACCCTCATCTACTCAGCGCAGCACCGGATCTCCATCTGCAGCCCGTACTTTGTGCCGGACGATTCCCTGCTGTACGCCATCACCACGGCGGCCCAGCGTGGCGTGGATGTGGAGCTGTTTGTCTCCGAAAAGGGCGATCAGTTCCTGGTCCACCACGCCCAGCGCTCCTACTATGAGGCGCTGCTGGAGGCCGGCGTCCGGATCTACCTCTACCAGGCGCCGTTTGTGCTGCACGCCAAGCACTTCACCATCGACGACGAAGTGGCCGTCCTGGGCTCGAGCAACATGGACATGCGGTCCTTCTCGCTGAACATGGAGGTCTCGGTGATGCTGCTGGGAGGGGACATCGTCAAGAGCATGCGTGCAGTCGAGAACACCTACCGCGATATTTCCAGCGAGCTCTTGCTTAAGGACTGGGTGCGGCGTCCGCTGGCAGCCAGGTACGTGGATAACGTGGCGAGGCTGACGGCAACCGTCCAGTAGCCCTCCCGGGCAGGTGGTGGGGACTGTTCAGTTGGTGGGAAATTCTGCGCCCAGCGTGGAGAGCACGCCGTGGGCCTTCACCCGGATTTCGTCGTATTCCTCCTCCGGCACGGAATCAGCCGTGATGGCGCCGCCGACGCCGAGTGCCAGGACCGCCGTCGGCTCAGTGTTGCTGCCGTTCCCAGGCCCGGTGGTGGTCACCAGGGTGCGGATGGCGACGGCCAGGTCCGTGGCGCCGTTCAACGAAAAGTAGCCGATCGCGCCGGAGTACAGCCCGCGTGGTCCGTCTTCGAGCCGGTCAAGGATGGCCATGGTGCTGATTTTGGGGGCGCCGGTCATGGAGCCGGCCGGGAAACACGCGGCCACCGCTTCGGCCCTCGGCGAGCCTGGCAACAGTTGCGCATCGATGGTGCTGACCATCTGGTGCACGGTGGCGTAACTTTCGATCTCACACAGCCGGCTGACGGTGACGGTGCCGGGTTCGGCGAAGTGGCTGAGATCGTTCCGCAGCAGGTCCACGATCATAATGTTCTCGGCGCGGTCCTTCAGCGAGCCCGCCAGGTCCTCGCGCAGCTGCCTGTCACTTTCGGGATCGGCGCCCCGGCGGCGGGTGCCTTTGATCGGTTCGGCGCGCATGCCGCCGTCGGACGTGATCTTCAGGAACCGTTCCGGTGACGTGCTGGCCACGGAGAGGCCGCCGAACCGCAGGTAGCTGGCGAACGGCGCGGGGTTTTTCCGCCGCAGCGCGAGGTATATCGGCAACGGCGCAGCCTCGGCGGCGGGCACCCGGGCCGTCATGGTGGTGGTGAGGCAGACCTCATACGAATTTCCCTCGTGGATTTCGTGCTGGGCCGCGGCGATCTTGGATTTGTACGCGTCCTCGGTGTCGCGGCTGCTGAAGGAAATGCCACCGGACACTGGTGTGATACCGCTGGACACTGGTGTGGGCATGGGATCCGGGGCGGGGGCTGTTGCTGCAGCCACGGCGGTGCGGGCGGCTTCCAGCCACTCATCGGCATCCGGGGCCTCCAAGGCGAGGAGCCAGGCCGTTCCGTCTGCGTGGTCCAGGACGACTGCCCGGCCCGCAAAAATCAGTGCTGCGTCCGGGGTGGGCGCGGCCACGTCCGTCCCGCCGGTTTCGCGCTTGAGCTCATAACCCAGGCAGCCCAGCCAGCCGAGGGTGAAGTCACCGGGGTAGCCGTCCGGGGTGCGGAGCGCCCTGCGGCCCCAGACAGTATCAAGCCAGCGGAAGAACGGGCCGCGCACGCGGGAGGTGGCGGAGCCGGCCGTCATCAGGCTTTCGCCGGAACGGTGGGTGACCGCCTGGCCGTACGTCCCGGCGTCGTCCGCGAGGATACTGAAGCGGCTGCGCTCCCTGGCGGCGGAGAGCGCGGCCTCGGCGGGCAGTGGGGCAGTGTCGCCGGGGGAAGGCTCAGCGGTGACCGCGGAGGCATTGGACGAATCCAGCCAGACGGCGTTTTCGGAGTTCCCGTACAGCGTCCTGAACAGTGTTGGGGCGTCCGGCCGGTATTCAAGCCGCTCTGCCCGGAGCCTAAGGCCGCGGCGGGCCGCAAGCTCCGGGATCAGCACCGGACCGAGGGCGGGCAGGTACGTGAGGGCCTGCAGCACGTCCGGCGGGGCTGACCCGTCTGCTTTGTTGAGCACGCGGATATCAGCCTCGTAAGGGACATCGTCCCCCGCCAGCCATTCTTCCTCCTGCGCGGCCCACTGGTCCCAAAAGGGTTCGTAGGTTCCGCCGTCGCGTTGGAGAGCCCGTACGCGCCGGACGCTGGCCGGAGAATCGGCCCAGATGACGGCGCTGAGCAGTGGCCGTGCCTCCCTGGCGGCGGCCCCCACGCCCTCCACGATGACAATTTCAGCCGGTGCAGTGACCCGGGCGTCGCCGTCATAGTGGTTGGCCCAGTCCCAGCTGATCCATCTGGCATGGTCACCGCGGCTCAATGGCGTGAGCACTGTCGAAACGTAGCGCTCGATCCCTGCCGTGAGGCCATTCCAACCGGGGTAGATGTCCTCGAGATGGAAGAGCGCCACCTTGTGGTGGTTCCGCAGCAGTGCTGCCAGTTCGATGGCAAGAGTGGTCTTCCCTGCGCCGGATCGCCCGTCAATGGCGATGATCACAGGTGCGGGGGTCATGAAATAGAGCGTACCGCTACTGGATCAGCTGCTGCCGCGGCGACGTCCGGTGGGCGGGCGGTGCAGCCTGGTGGAGTGCCGCGCGGACGTGTTCCACAATGCCGGGAACGGCGCTGTGGATCTGCTGCCACACGGCATCAAAATCGGCATGGCCGCCGTACCAGGGATCCTCGATGCCCTGGTCCAGCAGGTCGCTGCCGGCCACCGCCGGATCGAAGCTGCGGAGCATGCGTACCTTGTTCATGGATTCCAGGTCCGGCGCAGCCTCGCGCAGCCAAGCGTAGTGGTCTATGTCCAAGGCTAGGATCAGGTCCCGCTCGCGGAACCAGGATGCCTGCCATTCACGGGCAACATGGGCTTCTGAACTCAGTTTGGTGATGGCCAGCCTGCGGGCGGCCCGGGGGTCGATGGGGCGCCCCGCCTCATACCCGGTGGTCCCGGCCGAGTCCACAGACACCACATGGTCCAGGCCTTCCGCATGGAGCGCTGCGGCCAGCATCAGCTCGGCCATGGGTGACCGGCAGATATTCCCGGTGCATACAGCGATGATGCGGTATTGGCTCGACGGTGAGTTCATGGAGCTAAGCATGAAGGACGGGCGGCGGTCTTGGCTAGCGCGGATTAAAGGGAATTTACAACTTTTGTCAATGACTCGGTAAATCCCGTAAACTCCGGGTCCCGACCGCTCCGGCCTAGTGAATCAAGGCCAGGAGAATGCCCACCGCCACAAAGAGGACACCAAAGATCCGGCTCAGGATTTTCTGCCCGTGGGCGTTGTGCGTGAAGCGCTGGAACGACTTGGCAGCCAGGGCGAAAAAGAACCACATGACCAGGATGTCGATGGCCACTACGGTGGCTGTGAGGACCAGGTATTGCGGGAGGAGCGGCTGTTCCGGGCGGATGAACTGGGGCGTGAAGGCGAGGAAGAAGACGATCGCCTTGGGGTTGAGTAGATTGACCCAAAAGCCCCGCCGGAACATCGACCATGCCGGCTCGTTCCGGAGGACGGCTGCCTGCTCCTGATCCAGGTCCGGCTTGCTGAGGAACTGCCGGATGCCCAGGTACACCAGGTAGGCGGCGCCGGCGTAGCGGATCACGTTGAATGCCACCGGCGAACTTGCCACTAGAACCCCCACGCCCAAAGCCACAATCACCACGTGGATTACCAGGGCTGCCTGCTGGCCGAGGATTCCCCAGATGGAGCGCTTGAAGCCTGAGGTCAGCGAGTTGCTCATGGTGTTGATGGCGCCCGCGCCGGGAGTGAAGCTGATCAGGACGCCGGCGCCCGCCAATGCGAGCCAAAGGGAGAATTGCACCAGTCAAGTTTAGGGCGCATTGACACGCAGACTTCGCCAGAGGGCTGAACCGGCTGAAGTGGCCACAATTCGGGCCCGGGGAGCTGGCAGGTTCATTCACATTGGCCCTGCCTTGAATGCACCCAATGGTCCATGGTGCACGGGAGGCCCAGATGGTAGCGGTCAAAGTAGTAGTAAGGCCCATTGGACGTGGATTCTGCACGGTCAAGGCCAAAGTGCCCGATCATGAGGAATCCGTGCTGATGGGCGAGGATTCTCAGCGCGTGTGCTTCTTCAAGGATCGGCGCGTTGGCTTCCGGGCACTCCGGCCAGGCACCGGCATGGGCGATGGCAAAAAACCGCGTCCCGTCCGGATCCAGCTGATCCAGGATGGCTTCGAAGTGTGGCTCCAGCAGTCCATCGAATTGGTGACTGACAACCCGAAGGTCCGCCAATTGCATGTCGGCGTCCAGCACAATCACCACGAGCTTGGGCTTGACCTTGCCCTCGGGCGCAATCAGCAGACGGGCAAGCAATTGAAGGTCAAAGCCTGCTTGAATGATCATGCTTCGAGGCTATGCGCGGCCCGATGCTCGCGCACCGCCAAAACCTGGCTATGTGGATAACGGGCCCTGATGCGGAAGCATCAGGCGCGGGCGATGACCTCACCGTTCGGAATCAGGAACCAGCCGTCGTCGGTAGACCCCCAGCGGTGCCAGCCCGCTGAGATGCGCGCCAGGTCCGCGGGGTTGGCGAAGCCGTACTCAAGCGCCTGCTCCGCGAAGGCCGAATGCAGCACCCGCTCGCCCCAGACCCGTGCCTGCCAGCGCCGCTGCTGACTCGTGGCGTAAAGCCAGTTGCTGCTGGTGGGGGCTACGTCGGTGAACCCCGCTGACTGGGCCCAGGAAACCAGGCGGCGGCCGGCGTCGGGCTCTGCCCCGTTGCGGCGGGCGATCCGCTGGTAGAGGTCCATCCATTCGTCCAGTTCGGGGATGGCGGGGTACCAGCTCATGCCGTGGAAATCGGCGTCGCGCACTGCCACGATTCCGCCCGGCTTCGCCACGCGGCGCATCTCGCGGAGCGCTTCCACGGGATCGGTCAGGTGCTGCAGCACCTGGTGGGCGTGCACCAGATCGAACGTTTCGTTCTCAAAGTCGAGGTCATAGATATTGCCGGCCACAAACTCGGCGTTGGCCACGCCGCGTTCTGTGGCAAGCGCCGTGGCCTGGGTGATGATGTCCGGCGAGCGGTCCAGTCCGGTCACCTTGCCGGGGGAAACCAGAGCCGCGAAATCGCATGTGATGCTGCCCGGTCCGCAGCCGACGTCAAGCACGCTGACGCCGGGAGTCAGGTGCGGAATGACAAAGGCTGCGGAATTCTCCGCAGTCCTTGAGGCGTGGGCGCGGACCACCGACTCGTGGTGGCCGTGGGTGTACACATCGTCATCTTCAGGCTGCTGCGCACTCATAACCAAACGCTACCGCCGCCGCGGCCCAATGGGGAGGAACGGCCGCGTGGTTTCCACGCCTACGGGAGGGGCGGGGCGGAGGAGGGGCCGCCGTCGGACGCTTCCTGACGGGCGGCTATGGTGGCCTCCACCATGGCGGTCATAAAACGCGTGACGGTCTCCAGTTCCTCCTCGCCGAAGGCGGCCATGGCAGTGCCCATGTGGCGCGAAAGCGGCATGAACATGGCGCCGCCGTCCTGGAACGCCTTGGGGGTCATGCGGAGCTGGACCTGCCGGCGGTCCGTGCCGAGCCGTTCCCGGATGACGTGGCCGGACTGGACCAGCCGGTCGATCAGGGCGGTGGTGGCGGGGGAGCTGAGGTGGAGTTCCTTGCGAAGGATGCCGGGCGTGACCACGGTTCCCTTGGCGGAATGCCGCATTATCGCAGCGAGCGCGTTGAGGTCGGTCCGGTGCATGTCGTTCCGGCCGCCGGCCGTATCCACATAGCGGTTCGCCTCAAGCGTGAAGTCCTGGAGTAGCCGCACCAAAGACTGAGGGGCGCTGTTCGCCGGGCGCTGGAACGCTTCTTTTGCCATATGCGCGTTCCTCCTCTTGCTGATTGGTGCCCTGAGGGATATTACGGCACGGATTTCCCCGAGTCGCTTATCTCCATGGTGGAGATACTCTATGATGGAATCAATTGTATCCCGTCCCCCGCCCCGAGCTCTGAAGGAATCATGAAATCGTCTCCCCAACACAAAGCGCGGGTTCCGGTCTGGCTGCGCTGGCTTATTCCCGCGGTGCTGGTCCTGGCCTGGCTGGCCATTGCGGGGGTGGGTGGCCCAACCTTCGGGCGGCTCGATGAGGTCTCGTCCAATGACCAGGCTTCCTTCCTGCCGGCGAGTGCCGAGGCAACTGCGGCGCAGGACTGGCAAAGTAAGTTCCGGGACTCCGATGAAGTTCCGGCAGTCATCGTCATTGAGAGCGAGGCTGCCATCAGCCCCGCCGGGCTCGGGGAGCTTGCCTCGCTGAAGGCCGGGCTTGAGGGCCTGGGCCTGGGCAGTGCGGTGATCGGGCCCATTCCTTCCGAGGATGGGAAAGCCGTTCAGTTCATCGCGCCCATCGATTCCTCGGGTGAGGTCAAGGAATCCGTGCAGGAACTGCGTGACTTCATTGCCGAAGGCGCGCCCGAAGGCATGAAGACCTTTGTCACCGGTCCGGCCGGACTGGCCGCCGATCTGACCAGCGCCTTTGCCGGGATTGACGGGATTCTGCTGCTGGTGGCGTTGGGTGCTGTCTTCGTGATCCTGCTGATTGTTTACCGGTCCCTGCTCCTGCCGATCGCGGTGCTCCTGACCTCGGTGTTCGCCCTGTGCGCCGCGATCCTGTTGGTGTTCGGGATGGCCAAGCTCGAATGGATCCAGCTGAACGGCCAGAGCCAAGGCATTCTTTCCATCCTGGTGATCGGTGCCGCTACTGACTATGCCCTGCTCTATGTGGCCCGGTTCCGGGAAGCCCTGACCCACACGCATAACCGGACCTCAGCCGTGCTGACCGCCTGGAAGGCCTCGTTCGAGCCCATCCTCGCCTCCGGAGCCACGGTCATCATCGCCCTGCTGTGCCTCCTCTTCTCGGACCTGAACTCCAACAAGGGTCTCGGTCCGGTGGCCGCTGCCGGCATCCTGTGCTCGCTGTTTGCCGCACTGACCTTGCTGCCGGCCATGATGGCGCTTTTGGGCCGGGCTGCCTTCTGGCCGTTTGTTCCCAAGCTGGTTCCGGCGGACGAGCGCGAACCCGAGTTGGTCACCGGCCTGGAAGGGCAAAAGGGCCTCTGGCGGGCCACCGGTTCACTGGTTTCGCGCCGGCCCCGGACCGTCTGGGTGGCCTCGGTCCTCCTCCTGCTCGCAGCTTCGGCCGGAATCCTGCAGCTCAAGGCCAACGGTGTGCCGCAGACGGACGTTATCCTCTCCGCTTCCAACGCCGTTGACGGCCAGGATGCCCTTGCCCGCCATTTCGACGCCGGCAGCGGCAGCCCCGCCGTCGTGGTTGCGGACGCTACCAACGCTGACGAGGTGCTGGCGAAGGTCAAGGCGGCCGACGGCGTCGGAGACGCTTACCTCCTTGCCGCCGGCAGCGTCCCCATCACCGGAGCCCCCGGCGCCCCGAGCTCGCCGGATGTCCGCGAGGGGAAGGTGCTGATCAACGCCACCCTGAACTACGCCGCGGATTCGATCCAGGCCGAGGACGCCGTCAAGGTCCTGCGCCAGCAGGTCAAAACGGTCGACGCCGGTGCGCTGGTTGGCGGCGTCACGGCAACTGCGCTGGACACCAACACCACAGCCCAGCGTGACCTGGTGATCATCATCCCCATCGTCCTGGTGGTCATCCTCGTCATCCTGATGCTGCTCCTGCGCTCCGTCCTGGCCCCGGTCCTGCTGGTGCTCTCCGTGGTCCTGTCCTATGGCGCGGCCATGGGCGTGTCGGCCCTGGTCTTCAACAACCTCCTGGGCTTCCCGGGCGCAGATGCCACCGTTCCGTTGTTCGGCTTTGTGTTCCTGGTGGCCCTTGGCGTGGACTACAACATCTTCCTGATGAGCCGGGTGCGGGAGGAGTCGTTGAAACACGGGACCCGTCCGGGCATTCTGCGCGGGCTCGGCGTCACCGGCGGTGTCATCACCTCAGCCGGCGTGGTGCTGGCGGCCACGTTCGCCGCACTCAGCATCATCCCCATCATGTTCCTGGTGCAGCTGGCCTTCATTGTGGCGTTCGGCGTGCTGCTGGACACCGTCCTGGTGCGCTCGCTGCTGGTTCCCGCCCTCGCCTACGACATCGGCCCGCGCATCTGGTGGCCCAGCAAGCCCGGCAAGCCTGAGCTGGATGCGGCCGTTCAACGCGACGCCCGAGGCAGCCTCGAAACCGATCTTGAGGGCGCCGGGCGCCGGTAGCCTGCCGCTGCATCACTGCGGGCGTGGTCCTAACCCTGCGCCCGCCACCAGGCCACCGTTGCTGCGGTTGCGTCGGCAAGCGGGGTGGGGCGCAGGCCAAGAGCGGCCTGGCTTTCTGCGGAGTCCATTACAAAGGGCTTCTCGAACTGATAGAGCGTTTCCGCCAGCTCCCGGACGTCCTGGGAGAACACTCCCGTTGCCCGGAAGGCCCAGCCCGGCATGGTCCCGATCCTCGGGGCGCGCACCCCGGCGGCGTCGGTGAACGCTGTCGCCAACTGCCGCTGGGTCACTGCCGGGCCGGTGGGCGCGTGCCACACCCTGTTCCAGAGCGTGGGCGTGCGCGCCGCGTGGATCATCGCCGCCGCCAGGTCCGGCACGTAAGTGAACGAATGCGGCAGGTCAGCACTGCCGACAACCCAGACCTTCCTGCCCGCCAGTACGGCGGGGACCAAGCGCTCGCCCGCATGCGCACCCCGCACCCGCGGGCCGAAGAAGTCGCTGGACACCATGCTCACGGTCTTGGTGGCTGACGCGGCCCTTGTCTCCAGCAGTCTGGTCCGCACCCCGCGTTTACCACCCGGTGCGTTTCGAGGGCCCGCCTCGGTCATTCGGCTTTCCGGTGTGCTGTACGAATAGAGGCTTTCAGGAAAGACCACGACGGCGCCCGCCGCCCCTGCTGCGGCCAGAACCGTCTGTTCGGCCAGGGGGAGTTCTGCCTGCCACGCCTTCGCACTGTAGGAGGAGCCGTGGGTGCAGTGATAGACCGCAGCTGCCCCGGCCAGTGCGTTCCGCACCTGGGCAGGATCCCGGACATCCGCCCTGAGCCGTTCCACCCGGGGGTGCTCCGGCCCGCTGCCCGAGCGGGTGAGAACCCGGACATCTTTACCCTCTTCCGCGAGCTGCCCGGCGACGGTCCAGCCCACCGGTCCTGCCCCGGTGACTACGTGTACTTCGTTCATGACTTTCTCCTCCATCAGCATTACCTGACCACGAGAGCTGTGCTCTCCTTTTAGTCTGGCGCCCAGTTTCCCTGCAGTCAAGAGCACTGCTCTCAAGTGTTGACGGTGTTCTGGCTGTGCAGCATGCTGGAGCCATGACCGACCCTGGCGCCAGCACGGACACCATCCCCACCAAGCGGACGCCACGGGAGCGGGCCCGCGCCCAAACCATCGCGGATATCGTCCGGCTGGGGCGGGCGCACCTGGCAACGGATGGTGCTGCGGCCCTGTCGCTCCGCGCTGTGGCCAGGGACCTCGGGGTGGTCTCGTCGGCCGTCTACCGCTACGTGGCCAACCGCGACGAGCTCCTCACGCTCTTACTGGTCGATGCCTACGACGAGCTGGGCGACGCCGTCGACGCCGCGGTGGATGAGGTGCACGAGGGTGACTTCGCCGGCCGGTTCCTGGCGCTCGGCAGGGCAGTGCGGGAATGGGCCCTGAAGGAGCCGGCCCGCTACGGACTCCTGTTCGGCAGCCCGGTGCCCGGCTACCAGGCCCCCGCCGGCCAGACCATGATGCCCGGAACGCGGGTGGTCTTCAGGCTGGTGGGCACTATCAACTCTGCCTACCGGGCCGGTGCGCTGATCCAGGAAGCGGGTCCCGCCGTCGTGCCTTCCGCACTGTCCGCCGACCTGGCGGCGATCCGTACGGAATTGGGGCTTGAAGTACCGGACGAAGTCCTGGCGAACGGCGCCCTCGTGTGGACGTCACTGTTTGGAACGGTGAGCTTCGAGGTGTTCGGCCAGTATGGCGCGGACACGTTCAGCGCCCGCGACGAGCTGTTTGAGCACCATCTCGCGGTACTCGCGAGGGTGGCCGGCCTCCGCTCCTGATGGGGGCAGAATGGTTCGCCCTGTCTTAGCCGGGCGGTGCTGGGTAGACTGCCAGAGCGCCCGCGACGCACACACGGAACTCAACGGAGAGGCATGCCATGACTGAGACCGTACCCGAGGATGACCGCCGGAAGGCCAGCACCGAGCCGGGCCTGGACGGTGAAGGTGACCAGTATGAAGAAGGCGGCCACGCCCAAGCCGACGCCGGAGACCGGCCCGTGCCGGAAGCTGCCCGTGAGGTGGAAGTGGACGAGGAGCGGGACTCCTAGGGTCCGTTCACGCACAGCGAACTAGTCCGTTTTCAGCCTTTGAGGGGCCGGGTAGCCCCGTCATTCCGGGACTTTTCCGCGCAAAAAACTGCCCCACAATCCAAAGTTGAGCGAAGGTGACTCAACTTTGGGTTGACAGCTTTCGTGCCGCGAGTAGAGTTGAGTCCAGAACGCTCAATGACTGGGCGGAAAGCAAGTTTCCCAGAGAAGAAGGAAGCAACACATGTCACGTGCAGTAGGTATTGACCTCGGAACCACCAACTCCGTCGTCTCCGTTCTCGAAGGTGGCGAGCCCACCGTAATTGCCAACGCCGAGGGTGGCCGCACCACGCCGTCGGTGGTTGCATTCTCCAAGTCCGGCGAAGTCCTGGTTGGCGAGATCGCCAAGCGCCAGGCCGTCAACAACATTGACCGCACCATCCACTCGGTCAAGCGCCACATGGGCACCGACTGGTCCGTCTCGGTGGACGACAAGAAGTACACGGCGCAGGAAATCTCCGCCCGTATCCTCATGAAGCTGAAGAACGACGCCGAGTCGTACCTGGGTGAAAAGGTCACCGACGCCGTCGTCACCGTGCCCGCCTACTTCAATGACGCCCAGCGCCAGGCCACCAAGGAGGCCGGCGAAATTGCGGGCCTGAACGTCCTGCGCATTGTCAACGAGCCCACCGCAGCAGCACTGGCCTACGGCCTGGACAAGGGCAAGGAAGACGAACTCATCCTGGTCTTCGACCTCGGCGGCGGAACGTTTGACGTATCCCTGCTCGAAGTGGGCAAGGACGAAGACAACTTCTCCACCATCCAGGTCCGCTCCACCGCCGGTGACAACCACCTCGGCGGCGACGACTGGGACCAGCGCGTTGTTGACTACCTGCTCAAGCAGCTCAAGGTCAAGGGCATCGACCTGTCCAAGGACAAGATCGCCCTGCAGCGCCTCCGTGAGGCATCGGAGCAGGCCAAGAAGGAACTCTCGTCCTCCACCAGCACCAATGTCTCCCTCCAGTACCTGTCCGTCACCCCTGACGGCCCGGTCCACCTGGATGAGCAGCTGACCCGCGCCAAGTTCCAGGACCTCACCAAGGACCTGCTGGACCGCACCAAGAAGCCGTTCCAGGACGTCATCAAGGAAGCCGGCATCAAGCTCTCCGAGATCGACCACATCGTCCTGGTGGGCGGTTCCACCCGTATGCCTGCCGTGTACGAGCTCGTCAAGGAACTCGCCGGCGGCAAGGAGCCCAACAAGGGCGTCAACCCTGACGAGGTTGTGGCCGTCGGTGCTGCACTCCAGGCCGGTGTCCTCAAGGGCGAGCGCAAGGACGTCCTGCTGATCGACGTCACCCCGCTGTCCCTCGGCATCGAGACCAAGGGCGGCGTCATGACGCACCTGATCGAGCGCAACACCGCCATCCCCACGAAGCGATCCGAGACCTTCACCACGGCGGATGACAACCAGCCGTCCGTGGCCATCCAGGTCTTCCAGGGCGAGCGTGAGTTCACCCGCGACAACAAGCCGCTGGGCACGTTCGAGCTGACCGGAATCGCCCCGGCTCCGCGCGGCGTCCCGCAGGTCGAGGTCACCTTCGACATCGACGCCAACGGCATCGTGCACGTCTCGGCGAAGGACAAGGGCACCGGCAAGGAACAGTCCATGACCATCACCGGCGGCACCGCGCTGTCCAAGGAAGACATTGACCGCATGGTCAAGGACGCCGAGGAGCACGCAGCCGAGGACAAGGCCCGCCGCGAGGCGACCGACACCCGCAACACCGCCGAGCAGCTCGCCTACTCCGTGGACAAGCTGATCGCGGACAACGCCGACAAGCTGCCGGAAGAGGTCAAGAACGAGGTCCAGGCCGATGTCGACGCCCTCAAGAAGGCACTCGAAGGCACCGATGACGCCGAGGTGAAGACCGCATTCGAGAAGCTGCAGGCTTCCCAGGGCAAGCTCGGCGAGGCCATCTACGCCCAGGCAGGTTCCCCTGATGGCGCTACCGGCGCTGCAGGTGCCGAAGGCGCAGCGGGCCCCGAGGGCGCGAAGGCTGACGAAGACATCGTCGACGCCGAGATCATCGACGAAGACGAAGCGAAGAAGTAGCCATGCCGCACCACGGTAACGAGGAAGAGCACAACTCATCCGCAAGCCAGGAGCAGCAGGAACGCCAGCAGGGCGAAGGCCACCAGGAGCCGGTCATCCGGGACAACCGCAAGGTTGACCCGGTGACCGGGCAGGCACGGCACCCGGAGGGCGAGCACCACGCCGCCGCGCCGGTTGGCGAGCCGGCGTCCCCGGCGGCCGAACCTGTTGACACCGACGGCGACGCCCTGGCCCAGGCCGAGGAAATCCTCAACGGCATCGAGGTGCCGGCTGAGGAATCCGTAGCGCCGGGAGCAGGCCATGCTGAAGCGGCGGAGCTGAAGAATGACCTTCTTCGCCTCCAGGCCGAGTACGTCAACTACCGCAAGCGTGTCGAACGTGACCGCGCCGTGGCAGGGGAGATGGCCGTCATCGGCGTCCTGAACTCCCTGCTGCCGGTCTTGGACGACGTCGATGCTGCCCGCCAGCACGGTGACCTGGCCGACGGCCCGTTCGCCGCGATCGCCACCAAGCTGGAGAACGCGCTGAAGACGTACGGCCTGGTCCGGATCAATGAGACCGGCGTGGAGTTTGATCCCACTGTCCACGAGGCCCTCATCCAGCAGCCCGGCGAGGACATCGAGGTTGACACCGTCAGCCAGGTCCTCCGCTCCGGCTACCGCTCCGGCGACCGCGTCCTCCGGGCCGCACAAGTGATCGTCGCAGTTCCGGCGTAAGGGTCACCCATGCGCTACGCCGGATATGGGGCGGTGCCCGCTTCGCGGTGCCCTCCACACCGCCGCCCCATATCCGGCCTCCGCGCTGGCGGTCATCTCGCCTAAGGTGAGGTAACCACAAAGCTCGCAGCGGTACAGGGGCCCCGGGAGTGGCATCGGGCCTGCCGGAGCGTGGTGGCTTGGTCCGTCAGGACCGAGCCACCACGCGTAGGGGCGGGGGCCCCTGTACTGCGAAGAGCTGTTAGTTATAGGACTTTGAAAGGAAACGCCATTGGCTAGCCAGGATTGGGTGGACAAGGACTTTTACGCGATCCTTGGTATCGCCAAGGACGCTTCCGACGCCGACATCAAGAAGGCTTACCGGAAGCTTGCCCGCCAGCACCACCCGGATACCAACGCCGGGAACGCTGCCTCGGAGAAGAAGTTCAAGGACATCTCCGAGGCCTATTCCGTGCTGTCCGATCCTGATGAGCGGCAGCAGTATGACGCTATCCGGGCCATGGGTGGCGGCGCACGGTTTGCTCCAGGCGGCACCGGTGCCGCCAACGGCGGGTTCGAGGACATGTTCGGTGGCCTGTTCACCGGGAGCACCGGACGCCACGCCGGTGGCTTCAGCACGGCCGGGGGGATTCCGCCCGAGTTCGCTGACCTGTTCGGTGGCGGCGGCTTCGGGGCCCAGCCCGGTTTCCAGCGGACCCCGCAGAAGGGTGCGGACCGCACCGCTTCGACCACCATTTCCTTCGCAGGCTCCATCCGCGGCACCTCCATCGGCCTGCGCGAGCCCAACGGCGAAGTCATCGACGTGCGCGTGCCGGCAGGCATCAAGGACGGCCAGAAAGTCCGCGTCCGCGGCAAGGGCCAGCCCGGCCCCGCAGGCAACGGCGACCTGGTGGTAGCCGTTTCCGTCAAGCCCCACGATTTTTACACGCGCGACGGCGATAACCTCCGCATCCACGTTCCCGTCACCTTCCCGGAAGCTGCTTTGGGCGCCGACATCGAGGTCCCCACCCTGGACGGGGAAAAGGTCCGGGTCCGTGTCCCCGCAGGCACCCCTTCCGGCCGCACGCTCCGGGTGAAGGGCCACGGCGTGAAGACGACCAAGGCCACCGGTGATCTTTTGGTGACCATCGACGTCGCGGTTCCCAAGAACCTCAACAAGGAGGCCGAGGCGGCCGTGAAGGCGTTCGCCGAAGCAACCGCGGACGCCGATGTCCGGAGCGGCCTGGCCGCCAAGGCCCGGCTGTAGGCGACGGAGCGGACCTTGGAAATCAGCGCTGACCAGCCGATCTTCGTGATCTCCGTGGCGGCTGAACTGGCGGACATGCACCCGCAGACCCTCCGGCAGTACGACAGGCTGGGCATCGTCTCGCCCAGCCGCGCACCGGGGAAGTCCCGCCGCTACTCACAGCGGGACGTCAACATGCTGCGCCAGGTCCAGCGGCTGTCCCATGAAGGGGTCTCGCTCGAAGGCATTAAACGGATCCTGGAGCTGGAGAACCAGGTGGCCGCCTTGCAGCACAGGGTGAGTGAACTGACCGAGGAACTGGGCCGCCGTCGTAATCCCCTGGATCAGCGGATCTTTGCCGCCGGTGCAGCCGGTGACGTGGTCAGCCTGGCCCGCGGCCAGCGGCCCCGTGGCCGCTCCCAGGCAGTGGTGATCTGGCGCCCCCGGGCGCTGGGCACGTAGCTGCAGTGCACGCACCCGCGTCGAAAATTAGAGTACTCACTACTCGTGACGGTTCCGCCCCCACTGTCTTGAATGGAAACTGCTGCTGGTCTCACAGCTGCAGGTTCAAGCCTCGGGGGGTTTTCTCGTGTTCGGTTCTTCAGTCCATATGTTCGCAGGGTCCACGGCAGGGCTGATCCTGCTCGCCATCGGCCAGACCATCGTGGTGGTGTGCGTCTGTTTCGACATGGTGCGGGCGCTGTCCGTGCCGCGGTCGCACCGGCGCTACCTGGCCAGCACCGTGTTCCGGACGCTGGCCATTCCGGCCATCATCGCTACCGGCATGAGCGTTCTGATTGACGCGTTGTCCTGGTCCTGGATGGATGTCTGCATGTCGATGTTCGTGATGGTGGCGATCATCTTCCGCCTGCACCACGACAAGGACGAGGACAGCTGGTGGAAGGGCAAGGGCAAGAAGCTGGCGCGCTGGGCCCGCCGGCAGTTCAGCGGTGGCACCTCCGTGGCGCCCGCGATGGGGTAGCCTCCCGGGTTCACCTCTTCGGCTTGTGACGGCGGCCCTGCCGCGCGGTCATCAACGCATATCCACAGGTCAGAGCCGTTTTATCGGTGGTCTTGACTGATTGTGTCCCGCGGGTGGGCCAAGGTTACGTTCTGGCAGGTTTCCCGCAGGTTAACTCTCAGCCCCCGCTTTTCCGCGGTTCCCGGTGCCTCGTCCGGTGTTCACCATCGCTCAAGGCCAGCCGTGGCAACAGTCCGGAAACTGTCTCGAAACCAACACCGCAGGCGCCGAAACATTTCGCTCCTACATTCATCGCAAGGGGTCCCTTCTGACGGACCTCGGAGGCGAGCCGCTGCCCAGCGCAACGGCGGAGTGAAAAGCAGGTACACATGAGGGTTTCGGTCACCAAACGCGCTTTCCTTCCCTTGGCGGCAGCCGCCATGGCCACTGTCCTGGCGGGCTGCGGCAGCCAGATCGCGGATCCGGCGTCGGCGGGGTCCACCGCCAGCAGCGGCACTTCCTGCGTTGACACGTCCGGCAGCAGCGTCAAAGTGGGGTTCATCAACTCGCTCTCGGGCACCATGGCCATCAGCGAGAGCACAGTCTTCGACTCCCTGACCCTGGCTGCCGAGGAGATCAACGCTACCGGCGGAGTCCTGGGCAAACAGCTGGAGGTCATCAGCGAAGACGGCGCCAGCGAACCCACCAAGTTCGCGGAGCGTGCAGGAAAGCTGATCCAGCAGGACTGCACCGCCGCCGTGTTCGGCGGCTGGACCTCGTCCAGCCGCAAGGCGATGCTCCCCGTGTTTGAGGCCAACGACGCATTGCTCTTTTACCCGGTGCAGTACGAGGGCCTGGAGTCGTCGAAGAACATCTTCTACACCGGAGCAACCACCAACCAGCAGATCATTCCGGCCCTGGACTACCTGGCCGAGCAGGGGACCAAGTCACTTTTCCTCGTGGGAAGTGACTACGTCTTCCCGCGCACAGCGAACAAGATCATCCAGGCGTACGCCGAGGCAAAAGGCATCGAAGTCCTCGGGGAAGAGTACGCCCCGCTTGGCTCCACCGAATTCTCAACCATCGTCAACAAGGTTCGCGACTCCAAAGCCGATGCGGTCTTCAACACCCTCAACGGCGACAGCAACGTGGCCTTCTTCCGCCAGTACAAGAGCGTCGGCCTAATGGCGGACACCATGCCCGTGGTCTCCGTCTCCATCGCCGAGGAGGAAGTGCCCGGCGTCGGCCTGGACAACGTGCAGGGCCAGCTGACTGCGTGGGATTACTATCAGACCCTGGACACCCCGGCCAACAAGAAGTTCGTTGCCGCGTTCAAGGCCAAGTTCGGCTCCGAGCGGGTGACCAGCGATCCCATGGAGGCCGCCTACACCTCGCTGTACCTGTGGAAAGCCATGGTGGAGAAGGCCGGATCCTTCGAGGTGGACAAGGTGCAGGCCGCTGCGGACGGGGTGACCTTCGAGGCGCCTGAAGGCCTGGTCACCGTCAACGGGGAAAACAACCACATCACCAAAACCCCGCGCATTGGCAAGATCAATGCGGACGGCCTGATCGACACGGTGTGGTCATCGCCTGCGGCGGTTGAACCGGATCCTTTCCTGGCCACGTACGACTGGGCCAAGGACCTGGCCAAGTAGCGGCAGCGCCAGAATAGCGACGAAAGGCCTGCTGGAATGGAACTCCTGATAGGGCAGATGTTCGCCGGACTCAGCCTCGGCTCGGTGCTGCTGCTGGCAGCACTGGGGCTCTCGCTAACCTTCGGCCAGATGGGGGTCATCAACATGGCCCACGGTGAGTTCATGATGGCCGGCGCGTACACGGCCTTCGTGGTCCAGCGGGCCATCTCCGACGCCGGGGTATCGCTGCTGGTTTCCATTCCCGCAGGCTTCCTGGTGGGAGGTGTCCTGGGGCTGGTGCTCGAGGCGGTGCTGTTGCGCCGTATGTACCACCGGCCCCTGGACACCCTCCTGGTCACGTTCGGGGTGGCACTGATCCTGCAGCAGGCCGCACGTGACATCTTCGGCGCACCCAGCGTGGATGTCCGGGCGCCGGCCTGGCTGCAGGGGAACATCGAGTTGCTCGGCGCCCCCATCCCACTGACCCGGCTCTTTATCCTGGCGCTCTCGCTGGTGTGCCTGGCTGGCCTGGTCCTGCTGCTGAAGGCAACTCCGCTTGGCCGTCGGATCCGGGCTGTTGTCCTGAATCGCGACCTCGCCGAAACCTCCGGGGTGTCTACAAGGCGCAGCGACCAGCTGACTTTCTTCATCGGGTCTGGCCTGGCCGGCATCGCCGGAGTCGCGGTCACCCTGATTGGCTCCACCAGCCCGTATCTGGGCACCAACTACATCGTGGACGCTTTCCTGGTGGTGGTGGCCGGCGGCATCGGCCAGATCAAGGGAGCTGTGATCGCCGCGTTTTCCCTGGGAGTACTGCAGTCCGTCTTCGAGTATTCGACGACGGCCAGCATCGGCAAGGTTCTGATCCTGATCGTGATTGTGGTGTTCCTCCAGCTCCGGCCGCAGGGCATCTTCAGCCTCAAAACGAGGAGCCTCGCATGAAAAGCCTTTTGCACGGACGGATGGGAACCGCGGCCGGATTCGCCCTCGGCGCGGTCCTGCTCCTGGGGATTGCACCTGCAGTACTCCCCGCGTTCAACCTTGCCCTGCTCGGGAAGTTCCTCTGCTTTGCCATCGTGGCTGTGGGCATCGGCCTGGCCTGGGGCCGCGGCGGGATGCTGACCCTGGGCCAGGGGGTGTTCTTCGGTCTTGGCGCCTACATCATGGCCATGCACATGAAACTGGCCGACGCGTCACTCTTTGGCGGCTCCGGGGTTCCGGACTTCATGTCCCTTTACGGCAGCGGCGAGGTGCCCGGCTGGTGGGAACCGTTCCGCAGCCCCGCGGTGACGCTGCTGGCCGTGGTGCTGGTGCCGGGCCTGGTGGCGCTGATTCTGGGATTGGCCATCTTCAAGCGCCGCGTCAAAGGCGCCTATTTCGCGATCCTCAGCCAGGCCCTGGCGGCCGCCTTTGCCGTGTTCCTGATTGGCCAGCAGGCCACCACCGGCGGCTCCAACGGCCTCAACGGGTTCCGGTCCTTCTTCGGCTTCGACCTGAAGGACCCGAACAACAAGCTCATGCTGTACATGATCGCGGCGGTAATCCTCCTGCTCTCCCTCGCCGCTGCCCGGCAGTTGATGCACAGTAGGCTCGGCGAGTTGCTGGTGGCAGTCCGGGACCAGGAGGAGCGGGTCCGTTTCCTTGGTTACGATCCCGCCACCGTCAAGACTGTCATCTACGTGGTTGCAGCCATTCTGGCAGGCATCGCAGGGGCCCTGTTCGTCCCGCTGGTCGGGATCATCTCACCGGCGGATGTGGGCGTGATCCCATCCATCGCCTTCCTGATCGGCGTGGCGATCGGCGGCCGGGCCACCCTGCTGGGGCCGGTCCTGGGCGCGGTTGGCGTCGCCGCAGCCCAGTCCAGCCTGTCCTCCACTTTCCCGTCTTTCTGGGTGTACTTCCAGGGGCTGCTGTTCGTCCTGGTCATCGGGTTCATGCCTGGCGGGCTTGCCTCCCTGCCGGCGCTGGTGCGGCGGCGGCGCGGAACCCCGCAGGCGGCGGCCAGACAGGAAGCAGCGGCACCCGCGGTTCCAAGCCCTGGGGCTCCAAGCCATGCGGCCCCGAGCCCCGCAGCACCATCCCCCGCAGCGACTGACGCGGCGGCCCAAACTCCGGCAGCACCGGACTCCGGAGCTGGCACGAGAACAACCAAGTCCGAGGAGGTCAGCCGATGACTACGCCCACTCTGCTTCCCGAGGGGGAGCCACAGGCCGGCGGACTGCGCCACGGACGGCCCAAGTACCTTGAAGTCCGCGACCTCTCGGTTACCTTTGACGGGTTCCTGGCCGTGGACAACGTCAACCTCAACGTGATGCAGGGCGACCTGCGGTTCCTGATCGGCCCCAACGGTGCGGGGAAAACGACCGTCATCGATGCCATCACCGGGCTGGTACCGGCCACGGGGTCAGTGAACCACACCGGCACAGAGATCCTGGGCCGCAAAGTGCACCAGATCGCCCGGCTTGGCGTGGGACGCACGTTCCAGACCGCCAGCGTGTTTGAGAACCTTTCAGTGCTCCAGAACCTCGACATTGCGGCGGGCTCGGGCCGCGGGCCGCTGAAGATGCTCCGCCGCCGGAAGTCCGTGGAGCCGGCCGTGGAGGAGGCCCTGGAAATCATCGGCCTGGAAGGGGCGGCGGACAAGCAAGCGGGCATCCTGGCCCACGGCCAGAAGCAATGGCTGGAGATCGGCATGTTGCTGGTCCAGAACTCAGACGTGCTCCTGCTCGATGAACCGATTGCGGGCATGAGCCAGGATGAGCGGAGTGAAACCGGCGAGCTGCTGCGGCGCATCGCAGCCAGCCGGATCACCCTGGTCATTGAGCACGACATGGACTTCGTCCGGGAATACGCGACGTCGGTCTCAGTCCTTGCCGCCGGAAAGGTCCTCAGCGAGGGAAGCGTGGCGCAGGTGCAGGCGGACCCGAAGGTGCAGGACGTCTACCTGGGCACCTCGGGCACCTCCGGAGTCGCTCGCACCTCAGGCACCTCGGGAACGGAAGGCCACTGATGCTGAAAATCGAAAATCTTCAGACCGGCTACGGCCGCACCCAGGTGATTTCGGGGGTGAGCCTGTCCGTTGACGACGGAGCCGTTGTCTCTGTCCTGGGGCACAACGGTGCCGGCAAAACGACGCTGCTGCGCGCCGTCGTCGGACTTCTCAAACCCATGGCAGGACGCATCACGCTGGACGGTGAGGACATCTCCGCCCTCCGCCCGCATCAGCGGGTGGCGCGTGGCATGGCTTATGTGCCGCAGGGCCAGCAGTCATTCGGGCAGCTTTCCGTCATGGAGAACCTGCAGCTCGTGGCGGACGGGCGGAAGAACGGTGCAGGACGAGTGGCGGAGGCCCTCGAGATGTTTCCCGCGCTGCGGCCGCTGCTGGCACGGCGGGCAGGACTCCTTTCGGGCGGCCAGCGTCAGCAGCTGGCCATTGCCCGGGCCCTGATCACCGATCCGCGCCTGCTGATCCTGGACGAACCAACGGAGGGCATCCAGCCCAACGTTGTGGCCGAGATCGAGGCGACCATCGTCAAGCTTTCCCAGCGCGACGGCATGAGCATCCTCCTGGTAGAGCAGCACATCGGCTTTGCCCTCCATGCTGCCGATAGCTACCACGTTCTTTCTGCCGGTAGGGTCTCCTCCTCGGGTGCCGGCGGCGCAGAATCGGCCGCCAATGTGCGGCAAGCAATGCTCATCTGAGATGGCTCAGTAGCTCGCAGGAGTCTCGCCGCGCTCAGTCTCCCCGCGCTCAGTCTCGCCGGTCTTGGTCACAAGGGGCGCCTTGATGTACTGCGCGGCGAGGGCCTCGGATCCCCTCGCCAGCAGGGCGACGTCGGCGCCCACCAGGATGAAGTCGGCGCCGGCGTCGAGGTACCGCTGCGCGGTGTCGGGGTTGAAGGCGTTCACGCCCGCGGGTTTGCCGGCTGCTTGGGCTGCTTTGAGGCAAAGTTCGACGGCGGCGCGCACCTTGGGGTGGTCCTGCTGGCCGAGCAGTCCCATTGAGGCGGCAAGGTCCGAGGGGCCGAGGAAGATGGCATCCACTCCGTCCACCTTCAGGATCTCCTCCACTGCCTCCACGGCGGCGCCGGACTCGATCTGGACGGTGACGCTGATGGTCTCCCCGGCCCGGGCCAGGTAGTCCGGGACCCTGTTCCAGCGGGCCGCGCGGGCCAGGGCAGACCCAACTCCGCGCACCCCCTGGGGCGGATACCGCGTGGCGGCCACCGCGGCTTCGGCCTCCGCCAGGGAGTTCACCATGGGGATCAGCAGGTTCTGCACACCCAGGTCCAGGTACTGCTTGATCACCACAACATCGTTCACGGGCGGCCGGACCAGCGTGTGGATTGGGTAGCCGTGGATGGCCTGGAGCTGGGCAAGAACGGATTCGAGCCCGTTGGGGCTGTGCTCGGCATCGATCAGGAGCCAGTCCAGCCCCGACCCGGCACAGAGTTCGGCGATGAGCGGGCTGCCGGAGCACACCCACATCCCGGCCAGCGGACGGCCTGCTTCGTCCTTTTCATTGCGCAGGGCATCCCGGAACGTGTCTTCTATTCGAAGCGGCATGTCACAACTCCCAGAGGTCCGTAGTCTGCGTGGACGGTATCGCCCTTGTATACCCACATGGGCCGGGTGAAAGAGCCGGCGAGAATGATGTCCCCGGCGTTGAGTGAATCCCCGTGCGCGGCGATCTTGTTGGCCAGCCAGTGCACACCATTCGCCGGGTGGTCCAGGACCCCGGCGGCAACACCGGTTTCCTCCACTGTCTGGTTCTTGTAGAGGATCGCGGCGACCCAGCGGAGATCCACGGCGTCGGGTTTCACCGGGTTGCCGCCGATCACCATGGCACCCATAGCGGCGTTGTCCGAGATGGTGTCCACGATGGTCCGGCCCTCCATCTCGATCCTCGAATCGAGGATCTCCAGGGCCGGAACCACGTAATCAGTGGCCTTCAGGACATCGAAAATGGTGCAGCCCGGGCCCTTCAGCCCGTCCTTCAACACAAACGCCAGCTCCACCTCCACCCGCGGGTGCGAGTACTGGTCCCACTGCACCGAACAGCCGGTTTCCAGGACCATGTCATCGAAGATGGCGCCGTAGTCCGGTTCGGTGATGCCGGTGGCCGCCTGCATGGCCTTTGACGTGAGGCCGATCTTTCGGCCCACCAGAGTCCGGCCGGCTTTCTCGTTGCGTCGCCGCCAGAGCTGCTGCACCGCGTAGGAGTCCTCCACGGTCATTCCCGGGTAGCGGGCGGTCAGGCGGGGGACCGGCTTGCGGGAACGCCCGGCCTCCAGCAGCTCGTCCGCGATGGCCTCAATCGTCTTGGCGTCCAGCATGGCTACAGCTGCGCCCCGAGCTTGAAGCCGGTTTTCTGTTCAGTAGCGCCGGCCCCTTCTCCTTCTGTTTTGCGGGTGTAGGAGAAGCCGTCGGCCCCCACGGTCACGGCCATCTCGCTCTTCTCCTCGCGTTCGATGACGGGCTGCGGGTTTCCGTCCAGATCCAGGACCAGGGACGCTTCGGTGTACCAGGACGGGACAACCGGGTTGCCCCACCAGTCACGGCGCTGGTTGTCGTGCACGTCCCAGGTAACCACGGGGTTGTCCGGATCGCCGGTGTAGTAGTCCTGGGTGTAGATCTCCACGCGGTGGCCGTCCGGATCCAGGATGTAGAGGTAGAACGCGTTGGACACCCCGTGGCGTCCGGGGCCGCGTTCGATCCTGTCACTGATGCGCAGGGCGCCCATCTTGTCGCAGATCTGGATGATGTTGTGCTTCTCGTGGGTGGCGAACGCGATGTGGTGCATCCGCGGGCCGTTGCCGCCGGTCAGGGCGGTATCGTGGACGGTCTGCTTGCGGTGCATCCACGCTGCGTACGTCACGCCGTCGGAATCCTGGATGTCCTCCGAGACGCGGAAGCCCAGGTCCTCCAGGTACTTCCGGCCGCGGGGCACGTCCGGGGTGACCTGGTTGAAGTGGTCCAGGCGGACCAGTTCACCTGCGGAGTAGAGATCATAGCGCTGGGTGAGGCGTTCGACGTGCTCCGCCTCGTAGAAGAATTCGTAGGGGAAGCCCAGCGGGTCCTCCACCCGGACGGAGTCCCCGATGCCCTTGGTGAAGCCTTCCTTGCGGCGTTCGGTGCGGCAGCCCAGTTCCTTGTAGTAGGCCTCGGCGGCGTCCACCTCGGCGGGGGACTTCACGCGGTAGGCGAAGGCGGCGACGGCGGCGATGGGTCCTTTGCGGAGCACCAGGTTGTGGTGGATGAACTCCTCGAGGCAGCGCAGGTAGACGTTGTTTTCATCTTCCTCGGTGACGTGCAGGCCCAGCATGTCGACGTAGAACTCGCGGGACTTGGCGAGATCGGTGACCACAATCTCCATGTAGGCGCAGCGGACGATGTCCGGTGCCGGGACGGTGGGGGTGGGTACGAAGTTGGTCATGGGATTCTCTCTTCTTTGAAAGGGGTGTTGCTAAGCGCCGAATTTGGGGGTGTGGACGGTGCCAAGGGTGATGTGGACGGCCTGCTGGTCGGTGTAGAAATCGATGGAGCGGTAGCCGCCCTCGTGGCCCAGGCCCGAGGCCTTCACGCCGCCGAACGGGGTGCGCAGGTCCCGGACGTTGTGGCTGTTCAGCCACACCATGCCGGCCTCGACGTTCTGGGCGAAGTTGTGCGCCCGGGTCAGGTTCTGGGTCCAGATGTAGGCCGCCAGGCCGTATTTCGTGTTGTTGGCCAAGGCGAGCGCTTCGTCGTCGTTCTCGAACGGGGTGATGGCGACGACGGGGCCGAAGATCTCCTCCTGGAAGATCCGGGCGTCGGGGGCGACGTCGGCAAACACGGTGGGTGCGATGTAGTTGCCTTCCGGGAGGCCTTCCGGCCGTCCGCCGCCGGCCAGCAGCCGGCCTTCGGACTTGCCGATCTCCACATAGGAGGCGACCTTCTCAAAGTGCTCAGGGTGCACCAGCGCACCCACCTGGGTCTTGGGATCATGCGGATCGCCCACCACGATGTTCTTGGCGCGGGCGGCGTACTTCTCGCAGAATTCGTCATAGATGGCGCGTTCCACCAGGATGCGGGAGCCTGCGGTGCAGCGTTCGCCGTTGAGGGAGAAGACCCCGAACAGGGCGGAATCGATCGCGGCGTCCAGGTCGGCGTCTGCAAAAATAACGCAGGGGGACTTCCCGCCGAGCTCCATGGACAGGCCCTTGAGGTTGGCTGCGGCGTTGCGGAAGATGGTCTGGCCTGTGGTGGTCTCGCCGGTGAAGGAAATCAGGGGAACGTCCGGGTGCTTGACCAGGGCGTCGCCGGCTTCCTCGCCGAGGCCGTTGACCAGGTTGAACACACCGTCCGGAAGGCCTGCCTCCTTGAAGATGGTGGCCCACAGGGAAGCTGACAGCGGCGTGAACTCGGCTGGCTTGAGGACCACGGTGTTGCCGGTGGCCAGGGCCGGGGCCAGCTTCCAGGACTCCAGCATAAACGGGGTGTTCCACGGTGTGATGAGCCCGGCCACACCGATCGGCTTGCGGTTCACGTAGTTGATCTGGGAGCCCGGGACCTTCATGGCGTCGTCGAACTGGGCCACGATCAGGTCCGCGAAGAAGCGGAAGTTCTCGGCCGCACGCAGCGCCTGGCCTTTGGCCTGGGTGATGGGAAGGCCGGTGTCGAACGTTTCCAGTTCGGCGAGCCGCTCCTCCTGGGCCTCGACGGCATCAGCGATCCTGTTCAGAATCCGGGCCCGTTCGCGGGGCTTCATCTTCGGCCACGGGCCGTTGGTGAACGCTTCCCGGGCTGCGGCGACAGCGAGGTCGATGTCCTCTTTCTGTCCTGCAGCGGCCGTTGCGTAGTTCTGGTTGGAGACCGGGTCCAGGACGTCGAAGGTCGCCCCGCCCACGGAGTCAACGAACTGGCCGTTGATGTAGTGCTGGATATGGGTGGGAAGGTCCTGCGGCACGTAATGCTTCGTGGTCTGTTCGGCTGTAAACGACATTGTTTTCTTCCTTACTGGTACGCGGATGTACTGCTGTGTACGGGTTGCTCAGATGCTCCTGGCCTGGGCGAGGTAGGCGTCCAGGGTGGTGGAGCGGTGAAGCCGGGCGGCCTTTTCGATGGTGTCCGCGTCGGCCCCTGTTTCGATGAGCCGGAGCAGCGCCTCGTGTTCGTCCACGGATTCGTTGGCGCGGCCGGGGACGAAGCGGAAGGTGGAGGACCGCAGCGAGGCGAGCCGGTTCCAGCCGCGGTGGACCAGGTCCAGGATGTGCGGGTTGGGGCAGTGTTCAAACAGGACGCTGTGGAAGTCCTGGTTCAGGTGGGTGAAGCGGACGGGATCGAAGTGCTTGAGGCATTCGCGCATTTCCGCGTTGATGCTGCGGGCCCGCTGGATGTCCTGCGCGCCGATCAGGGGGGCCGAGATGGCGGTGGCTGCTCCCTCCACAATGCTCAGGGTCTGCATGGTGTAGAGGTATTCGGTGGGGTCGATGCCGGCCACGGTGGCGCCTACGTTGCGTTCGAAGGTCACCAGGCCTTCGGCCTCGAGCCGGCGGATGGCTTCACGGACGGGTACCACGCTGAAGCCGAGGTCCTTGGCGATGGCGCCCAGGACCAGCCGGTAGCCGGGCGTGTAGGCGCCTTCGACGATCCGTGCCTTGACAGCGCGGTAGGCCTGTTCCGACTTGCTGCCTGCATTGCCGGCGGCCACAGCTGTTTCAGTCAGTGCTCCTTCAATCACGGGCTTTGCCTGCTTCCCATTCCTCATACTTCGCCCGCCAGTCCTTGCCCAGCGGGTAGAGCCCGTCCACGCTGTGGCCCTGCTGCACCATCTCTGCGATGAACGTTTCCTCGCGCTCCTGGGCGATCGAATCATCCGCGAGCTCTTCGGCCATCGCCGGCGGGATGACCAGGATGCCGTCCGAATCGGCCACGATGATGTCGCCGGGCTGCACGGTGGTGCCGCCGCACGCGATGGTGATGTCCGTGTCCCATGGGATGTGCCGGCGGCCCAGCACGGCGGGGTGCGGGTTGGAATAGTACGTGGGCATCTCCATCGCTGCCACCGTGGAGAAGTCGCGGACGCCGCCGTCGGTGATGATCGCGACGGCGCCACGCACCTCGGCCCGCAGGGCGAGGATGTCACCGATGGTGCCGGTGCCCTTTTCGCCTCGGGCCTCCATGACCAGGATTTCGCCCTCGTTCACGGAGTCGATGGCGCGCTTCTGGGCATTGAAACCGCCGCCGTGGGCCGTGAACAGGTCCTCGCGGTTGGGGACGTAGCGCAGGGTCCTGGCCAGGCCCACGATCCGCTTTTCCGGCCGGGTGGAGGTCAGGCCGTCGATGCTGACGTTGTTCAGCCCGCGCTTGCGCAGCTGGGAGGACAGGGTGGCGGTGCAGACGCTCTCCAGCTTTGCCTTCAGTTCAGCGGAAAGGACACGCCCGACGGCGGCACTTGCCTCCGGTGCCAGACCCGCGGCTTCACGCGAACCGTACGCCTCCTCACGCTGGACGTCATCAGCCTGCGGCTGGGCACCAAAACCGGCGAACGGCGTCGTGCCTTCCTCCACCGTGGTGACTAGGCGGCCCGTGGTCAGACGCCCGTCAGCGGTGCTGACTTCCACCTCAAGCACGTCCCCCGGTTTGGCGACGGAGGCCCCGGCGGGGGTGCCGGTGAGGATCAGGTCGCCTTCTTCGAGGGTCAGCAGCTGGGAGAGGTCGGCCACCAGCCGCGCGAACGGGAAGAGCAGGTCTGCTGTGGTGTCGTCCTGGACCACCTCGCCGTTGTGCCAGGTGCGGATCCGCAGGTTGGCGGGGTCGACGTCGTCTGCCGGAATAAGTGCCGGGCCCACCGGCGTGAAACCGTCGCCGCCCTTCGACCGCAGGTTGGAGCCTTTGTCCGCGTAGCGGAGGTCGTAAACACCGAGATCGTTGCTGGCGGTGACTGCTGCAACGTGGCTCCAGGCGTCCTGGATCTCCACCCGCCGTGCCTGCTTGCCGATCACCAGGGCGATCTCACCTTCATAACCAAGAAGTTCGCAGCCGGCGGGGCGTTCAACCGGTGACCCGCTGAGGGAAAGGGAGGAGGATGGCTTCAGGAAGTAGGACGGCTGGGCCGGTGTCCGTCCCCGCTGGGCGGCGCGGCTGGGGTAGTTGATATGCACCGCGATGACCTTGCGGGCCGAGCCCAGGGTGTGGTCGGTGACCTGTTCCAACAGTTGCTCCTCGTCGAGTACGAAATCGTATACGATCACTATACTCAGCAGAGAGAGCCCGTCAACCCCTCAAGTATTGCCGGAAGTCCGGCTCGAGGACCCCGAGCGAAGCGCACGACGATGGGACTCTTGTAGCCCCCGTCACATCTGCCGTACAGTTGAATCGAAGCTACGATTTCATATATCGAACGTTCTGTTCCCATATAGAACAGCCAGTCGATCCCAGGAAAGCCACACAGCGAAGTGAGGAAAGCCCGTGCAGTTCCACCATCACGGATACGTATCCGGTGACCCCCGGGTCAAGCCGGCAGCCGGAGCAGGCATCAACCGGCCCGCGGATCTTCCGGACGAGGTTGACGTCCTCATTGTGGGTACGGGCCCTGCGGGCATGCTCGCCGCCGCGCAGCTCTCCCAGTTCCCGGACATCACCACCCGAATTGTCGAGCGCCGCCCCGGCAGGCTGGTCATCGGCCAGGCTGACGGCATCCAGGCCAGGAGTGTAGAGACCTTCCAGGCATTCGGCTTCGCCGAGCGGATCATCGCAGAGGCGTACCGCATCACGGAGATGGCGTTCTGGAAGCCGGACCCGGCTGACCACTCCCGCATCGTCAGGGGTGCCCGCGCGGTCGACGACGAAATGGGCATCAGTGAGTTCCCGCACCTCATTGTGAACCAGGCGCGGGTGCTGGACTACTTCGCCGAAGTCATGGCCAACTCACCCACCCGGATGTCCCCCGATTACGGCTACGCGTTCCGCGGGCTCGAGGTCGGAACCGAAGGGGAATACCCCGTCACGGTGACGCTCGCCCACGCGGTTGGACCCAACGAAGGCCAGGATCGTGTTGTCCGTGCCAAATACGTGATTGGTGCCGACGGCGCCCGCAGCAAGGTGCGGGACTCGATTGGCTGCACCCTCGCGGGCGACGCGGCAAACCACGCGTGGGGCGTCATGGACGTGCTCGCCAACACGGACTTCCCGGACATCCGGACCAAGTGCGCCATCCAGTCCGGCTCGGGCGGCAGCATCCTGCTGATCCCGCGCGAAGGCGGTTTCCTCTTCCGCATGTATGTTGACCTCGGGGAAGTCGACCAGCAGGACCACGGCTCCGTGCGCGCCACCACCATCGAGCAGATCATCGCCCACGCCAACCAGATCCTGCACCCCTACACGCTGGACGTCCGCAACGTCGCCTGGCACAGCGTCTATGAGGTGGCCCACCGCCTCACTGACCGGTTCGACGACGTCCTTCCGGACCAGCGGGGGACCCGCCCGCCGCGCGTCTTCATCACCGGGGATGCCTGCCACACGCACAGCGCCAAGGCGGGCCAGGGCATGAATGTCTCCATGCAGGACGGCTTCAACCTCGGCTGGAAGCTGGGCCACGTCCTTGAGGGGCGCAGCCCGGAGAGCCTGCTGTCCACGTACTCCGAAGAGCGCCAGGTGGTGGCAAAGAACCTCATCGACTTCGATAAGGAATGGTCAACCATGATGGCGAAGAAGCCCGAGGAGTTCGCGAACCCCTCCGAGCTCGAGGACTTCTACGTGAGCACGGCCGAGTTCCCGGCAGGCTTCATGACGCAGTATGCGCCGTCGATGCTCACCGCCGAACCCACCCACCAGGAGCTTGCGGCAGGTTTCCCCATCGGCAAGCGCTTCAAGTCCGCGCCGGTGATGCGGGTTGGTGACACCAACCCCATCCACCTTGGGCACCACGCCACTGCCGATGGCCGGTGGCGGATCTACGTCTTTGCCGACACGGCACTGCCCGGCGCCGGAACACTGCCCAGCGCCGGAACACTGCCCGGTGCCGGAACGCGATCGGCCGTTGACGACTTCGCCGAGTGGATTGCGAACGCAACCGACTCACCGCTGGCGGCGACGCCGTCGGGCGCTGACCTGGACGCGTGGTTCGACGTGAAGGTGATCTACCAGCAGCCGCACACCGAGATCGACATCAATGCCGTTCCCGAGGTGTTCAAGCCGCTCGTAGGGCCGTTCCAGCTCCGGGATTACGAAAAGGTCTACGCCACGGATCCAAAGGCTGACATCTTCGAGCTGCGCGGCCTGGACCGCGGCGGCGTGGTGGTGGTGGTGCGGCCGGACCAGTACGTGGCCAACGTCCTCCCGCTGACGGCGACGGCGGAACTGGGTGCGTTCTTCGGGCCACTGCTGCAGGTCCGCCAGCCCAAGGAGGCCTGACCCTCGGACCCACACTTTGACGGCAACCGGTTGCCGCCTTCTGGAGGCCGTGTACTAACATAGGCATGCAGCCCGCACGCAAAATGCCCTACTGTGCACGGCCTCCCCTCCGTCCCGGACCGGGGCCGCCGGCGGCCACCCCTCATTGGCGGCCGCCCGAGCTCGTTGCCAATCGGAGGAGGACCTCATGGCTGAAGAAAAAGACGCACCCCGCTCTGCGGACCCGCCGAAGGCACTGATCCCCCGGAGCCAGCTCGGCGGCACGGACCGGCGGCGTAACGGCCAGGACTTCGAAAACCGCCCGCCCGTCTCCAGCCAGGAACTGAGCAAGGCGCCCGCCGAACTGATCGAGGAACGCGGGCCGAAGGTCAACTGGCGCGTTTTTGTGATCTCCTCAGCCATCATTGTTGCCTTCTCCGTGTGGGCCATGGTCATGCCCACCGGGGCAGCCGCGACCATGAAGACCGTGGTGGCCTGGATCGCTGAAAACCTCGGCTGGTTCTACGTCCTCACTGTCACGGTGGTGATTCTGTTCGTGCTGTGGGTGGCACTGTCCAAGGAAGGCTCCGTCCGGCTCGGCCCGGACCACTCCCGGCCGCAGTACAAACTCTTCACCTGGGTGGCCATGCTGTTCGCCGCAGGGGTAGGCATCGACATGCTCTTCTACTCCGTAACCGGACCCATCACCCAGTACATGATGCCCCCGGTGGGCGAAGGCCAGACCCCCGCGGCCGCGCAGGATGCCGTGGTCTGGACCATGTTCCATTACGGGGTGGCGGGCTGGGCCATGTACGCGTTGCTTGGCATGGCCATGGGATATTTCGCGTACCGGTGGGGCATGCCCCTGTCCATCCGCGCCGCCCTGTATCCGCTGCTGGGCAAACGGGTCCGCGGCGGAATCGGCGATGCCATCGACATAGTGACCCTGGTGGGCACGGTCTTCGGCGTTGCCACCTCCATGGGCATCGGCGTGGTACTGCTGAACGTCGGGTTCTCCTTGCTTTTCGGCCTGCAGCAGGGACTGGCACTGCAGATCGCCCTGGTGATTGTCGCCGTCGTGATGACCATCGCGGCATGCACCTCCGGGGTAGACAAGGGGATCCGCTGGATCGCCGAACTGAACATCTGGAGTGCGGCGGCCATGCTGCTGTACATCCTGGTGACCGGACAGACCTCGTTCCTGCTCAACTCCATGGTGGAGAACATCGGCCGGTTCGTGTTCACGCTTCCGGACCGCACCCTGCAGACGTTTGCCTACGAGGAGGGCGGCTCGGAATGGATGGCGGGCTGGACCCTGTTCTTCTGGGCTTTCTGGCTGGCCTGGGGTCCGTTCGTGGGACTGTTCCTGGCCCGCATTTCGCGCGGCCGGACCTTGCGGGAGTTCGTCATCGCCGCCATCACCGCCCCGGTCCTGTGCGATTTCCTGATCGTCAGCATCTTCGGCAACAGTGCCATGCACGAAGTCCTGGGCGGCAACACGGAGTTCGCCCAGCTGGCCATGGACAGCCCTGAACAGGGCTGGTACGCCCTGCTGGAGATGTTCCCCGGCGCCGGCTTCCTGATCGGCCTGGGCACGCTGTCCGGCATGCTGTTCTACCTCACCAGCGCCAACTCCGGAGCCATGGTGATGTCCAACTTCTCCTCCTCCATCCCGGACCCGTCACAGGACGGCGCCAAATGGCTGCGCATCTTCTGGGCGGTCCTCACGGCCCTGCTGACCATCGCCATGCTGGTGGCCGGCGGTGTAACCACCATGGAATACGCCACGCTCATCTTCGCCCTGCCGGTGACCATCATCGCCTGGCTGGTGATGGCATCCTTCTCCAAAGCACTGCGCATGGAGCGCGCCGAACGTGAAGGGCAGGTCCTGCGGCGGCAGTCGACGGCGGCCCACGGCGGCCACGTGCCGGACCGCACCTGGCGCCAGAGGCTGGCAGGGATGCGTTCATATCCGTCGAAGAAGCAGGTGGCCCAGTTCATGGAACGCACGGTGCAGCCTGCCTTGGCGGATGTGGTCAGGGAGTTCACCAACCTGGGCTACCAGGCCACGCTGGACCTGATCCCGGACGAGCACACGGCCATTTCCAGCCACGCACTGGTGGTCAGTATCCCGGACCACCGCGACTTCCACTACCAGGTCAAGGTGGTGGAGGCGCCGGTGCCGATGTTCGGCGGACGGATGTCCCGGCAAACGGACGTCTACTACCGGGTGGAAGTGTTCGCCCAGACCGGCTCGGAGGGCTACGACCTTATGGGGCTGTCCCACCAGCAGGTCATCGACGACGTCCTGGACCGTTACGAGGCGCACCTGGGCTTCCTGACCTACTCGACCCAGCACGACTACGCCTCGGTGCTGACCCCGCCGGTTCCAACCGCCACGGGGAGCATGCCGCTGGTGGAGCTGCCGCGCGACAGCCAGCCGCGCGACGGCGGGGCGGACAAACCCGGGGCTTAAGCGGGCCCGTGCCTCACGGCAGTGGCGCCGGTCAGGCGGGCACAGTCTGGCCCAGCCGGTAATCGGCTGCGGAGTACACACCAAGGATCCGTACTTCCGTGGTGAAGAACGCGAGTTCCTCCAGGGCCAGGCTCAGCGCCAGGTCCTCGGGGTGGCCTTCCACATCGGCCATGAACATGGTGGCGGCAAACTCGTTGCCCACCATGTAGCTTTCCAGCCGTGTCATGTTCACGCCGTTGGTGGCGAACCCGCCGAGGGCCTTGAACAGCGCAGACGGGACGTTCCGGACACGGAACAGGAAGCTGGTCACTGCCGGCCCGGCCAGTTCATCCCTGCTGGGCAGCTCTTTCTCCGGCGCCAGGACCACAAACCGGGTGGTGTTCGACGGGTCGTCCTCCACCCGGGAAGCCAGTACCTCCAGGCCATAGATCTCGGCGGCCAGCGGGGGAGCGAGGGAGAGTTTCGCGGGGTCGTTCCACTCCCGCACCTCCCGGGCTGATCCGGCGGTGTCGCCGGCGATGACGGGCTTGAGGCCGTGCTCGCGGATCAGCCGGCGGCACTGGCCCAGCGCGTGGATGTGGCTGTGGACCTCGGTGGCCGCCTCGATGGTGCTGCCGGGTATGCCCAGCAGGTCGAAATGGATGGGCAGGAAGAACTCGCCCACGATCTGCAGCCGGGACTGCGGCAGCAGGATGTGGATGTCCGCCACCCGGCCGGCGATCGAGTTCTCAATGGGGATCATCGCCAGTTCCGCCTCGCCGCTGGACACCAGCTCGAACGCGTCCTCAAAGCTGGCGCAGGGAACACTTTCCAGCTCAGGGAACATCTGCATGCACGCGATATTGGAATTGGCGCCGGGCTCACCCTGGTACGCAATCTTCTGGGCCATGGTCCGTATGGTTTCACGGCCCGCCCAATCCCCCCAATTGGCGGCGATTATCCCGTCATGCTGCGCTGCGGGGCAGGCAACAAGAAGTCCGGCATTAATAATCGTTGATACCATGGCGTGTTGAATATTCAAGGAATTTGAGGAGACAGTGTGGACTCGCGGCTCGAAGCCATCCGGAATACCGTGTTGGCGCGGAACCCCGGCGAGGCTGAATTCCACCAGGCAGTGACCGAGGTTTTCGAGAGCCTTGGACCCGTCCACGACAGGCACCCGGAGTTCCTCGAAGCGGCCATCCTGGAGCGGCTGTGCGAGCCTGAGCGGCAGATTATCTTCCGCGTGCCATGGACCGATGACTCCGGCCGCGTGCAGATCAACCGCGGCTTCCGGGTTGAATTCAACTCAGCCCTTGGCCCCTACAAGGGCGGCCTGCGCTTCCACCCCTCCGTCTACCTCGGAATTGTGAAGTTCCTCGGCTTCGAGCAGATTTTCAAGAACGCGCTGACGGGCATGCCCATCGGCGGCGGCAAGGGTGGCTCGGACTTTGACCCCCGCGGCCGCAGCGACGCCGAAGTGATGCGGTTCTGCCAGTCGTTCATGACCGAGCTGTACCGCCACATCGGCGAATACACGGACGTTCCCGCCGGTGACATCGGTGTGGGCGGACGCGAGATCGGCTACCTCTTCGGCCAGTACAAGCGCATCACCAACCGCTACGAATCCGGTGTCCTGACCGGCAAAGGCATGTCCTGGGGCGGCTCGCTGGTCCGGCCCGAGGCCACCGGCTTCGGCACCGTCATCTTCACCGAAGAGATGCTCAAGACCCGCGGAACGTCCTTCGACGGCCAGCGCGTGGTGGTCTCCGGCTCCGGCAACGTAGCCATCAACGCCATCGCCAAGGCCCAGACGCTCGGCGCCACCGTGGTGGCCTGTTCTGATTCTTCCGGTTACATCGTGGATGAGGCTGGAATCGACGTCGAACTTCTCCGCCAGGTGAAGGAAACCGAACGCGGACGCCTCAAGGACTATTCCCTGCGCCGTTCCGGCGTCGCATATGTGGATTCCGGCTCGGTGTGGGATGTTGACGCCACCGTGGCTCTGCCGTGCGCCACGCAGAACGAGCTCGACGGCGATGCTGCCGCGAGGTTGGTCCGCAACGGCCTCCTCGCCGTCGGCGAAGGCGCCAACATGCCCTCCACCCGTGATGCGGTTTCGGTGTTCCAGGACGCCGGCGTGCTGTTCGGCCCCGGCAAAGCCGCCAACGCGGGAGGTGTGGCCACCTCGGCGCTGGAGATGCAGCAGAACGCCAGCCGCGATTCCTGGTCCTTCGAGCACACCGAACAGCGCCTGACGGAGATCATGGTGGGGATCCACCACCGCTGCGCCGCCACCGCTGACGAATACGGCGAGCCCGGAAACTATGTGCTCGGCGCCAACATTGGCGGTTTCGTCAAAGTGGCCGACGCGATGCTCGCTCAGGGCCTGATCTAGGGCCCAGCCGGTGCCGGTCTGCCGCGCCGGTCTACCGGGGCAGGGTGAGGATTTCGGCGCCGTCGCTGGTGATCGCAATCGTGTGCTCGCTGTGGGCTGTCCGGCATCCGGTGGCGCTTCGGAGCGTCCACCCGTCCGCATCCGTGACGAGTTGGGCGGTGTCCACCATGACCCACGGCTCCAGGGCCAGCAGCAGCCCCGGCCGCAGCTTGAACCCACGGCCAGGCCGCCCGGTGTTCGGAACGTGCGGGTCCTGGTGCATGGTTGATCCGATGCCATGGCCGCCGAACTCGGTGTTGATGGGATACCCCGCTTCGCTGAGGACGGCGCCGATGGCATAGGAGATGTCGCCGATGCGTGCTCCGGGTCCGGCGGCCGCAATCCCTGCGGCCAAGGCGCGTTCGGTGGTGCTGATCAACGCCACGCTCTCCGCCGGCTTTGAATCGCCCACGATGAAGCTGATGGCGGAGTCTGCGGCAATTCCAGCTTTGGCGACGGCGAGATCGAGAGTCAGCAGGTCGCCGTCGGCCAGTGCGTAGTCGTGTGGCAGTCCGTGGAGCACGGCGTCGTTCACGGCCGTGCAGATGTAGTGGCCGAACGGTCCGCGTCCGAAGGATGGCGCGTAATCCACATAACAGGAGTCCGCCCCGGCCTCGACGATCATCTCCTTGGCCCACCGGTCGATGTCCAGGAGGTTGGTGCCCGCCTTGCTGCGGCCCTTCAACGTCTGCAGGATGTTGGCCACCAGGGCGCCTGTTTCCTTTGCGCGGGCAAGTTCGGTGGGGTTCAGGATCTCGATCATGCAGCGCCTCCCTCATACGGGCAATATCTATACCGGCCATATTATGGCGGCCTCCACTCGATGCCGCGTGGGCCGGCATTAAGGTGCGTCATGGCCGGGCCATGGCCGAAACAAGAAGTTTACATTCCTGCAGAACGCCCGTAACGGTGGTTTGGCTACTCTGGTGCAACAAGGTTTACTAGTAGCTAACACCGACCGGACAGGAATGTTTCGATGACAAGTGTCGCAACCCCTGCTGTATCCGCCCCATCCATAACCCCGGCGGACCACATCTCGCTGAAGGACATCGCACAGGCCCACGATGTCCGCTTCCTGCTGGCCACCTTCGTGGACATGACCGGCAAGCCCTGCGCCAAGCTGGTCCCCGTTGAAGCCGCCGATGAACTGGAGGCCGGGGCCATGGGCTTCGCGGGCTACGCGGCCGGACTGATTGGCCAGAAGCCCCAGGATTCCGACCTGATCGCGGTCCCGGACCTCGCGTCCTTCACCCCCGTGCCTTTCATCAAGGAAGGCCTGGCCATCATCCACTGCGATCCGCACGTTGACGGAAAGCCCTGGCCGTACGCCCCGCGGGTCATCCTGAAGAACACGCTCGCCCGCTTGGCCGGACAGGGCATGCAGGCCAAGATCGGCGCCGAGGTTGAGTACTTCCTGGTGAACAGGAACGACGACGGGACGCTGAGCACCGCGGATGCCCGCGACGATTCGCCCCGCCCCTGCTACGACGCCCGCGGTGTCACCCGGATGTATGACCACCTCACCTCCATCTCGGAGGCGATGAACTCGCTGGGCTGGGGCAACTACGCCAACGACCATGAGGACGCCGCCGGCCAGTTCGAACAGAACTTCAACTACGCGGACGCGCTTACCACCGCAGACCGCGTGGTCAGCCTCCGCTACATCCTGAACATCCTCGCCGGACAGCGCGGCATGACCGCAACCTTTATGCCCAAGCCCTTCACGGACAGGACCGGCACCGGCCTGCACTTCCACCTGTCCCTGTGGTCCGGCGCCGAGGCGCTGTTCCCGGCAGGCACCGGTGCGGGGGACAGCGGTGCGGGCGTCAGCGGTGCGGCCACCAATAGTGCCGGCACAACCGGAACGGACGACGGCGGCCGCGGCCTTGGGCTGTCCGAGCTCGCCTACTCGTTCATTGGCGGCATCCTTGAGCATGCGCCTGCGCTGCAGGCGTTCCTGGCGCCCACGGTGAATTCCTACAAGCGGTCGGGTGCCACCACCAGTTCCTCAGGTGCCACCTGGTCACCTCGCAAGGCATCGTTCGGCGGCAACGACCGGACCCATATGATCCGTGTTCCGGATAACAAGCGGATCGAGCTCCGCTCCGGTGACGGCTCGGCCAACCCCTACCTGGCCATCGCCACCGCCATCGAAGCGGGCCTGGACGGCGTTGAACGGGCCGTTGATCCGGGGACGCCCTCCGGCCCGGGCGAATCCAGGCCCGATGCCCACCTCCTGCCGGCCACCCTGCTGCACGCGGTCGAAGCTTTGCGGCGCGATCCGGTGATCCTGGCCTGCCTCAGCGGCGACGCGGAGATCGGCAGGTACTACGCCGATGCCAAGGAAGAGGAGTTCCTCAGCTGGCACAACCAGGTCAGCGAGTGGGAAATCCGCACGTACCTGACGTCCGTCTGACGCAACGTCCAACTGACTGGCCTCCCCCCACGAGCTTCCACCACAGCAAAACACCAGCTCCACCAAGAACCTCCACCAAGAAAAGGAACCCCACATGTGCGGAATCGCCGCGCTGCAGCTGCGCAACCCCCTGCTGCACCCCCAGATGGGCAGCCTCCTGTCCGCGATGATGTGCCAGATCGTGGACCGCGGTCCGGACTCCGCCGGCATGGCTGTCTATGACACCCCGGGCCTGGTCTCCGCAGGAACCTCCACCCTGAGCCTGCTGGGCAAGGACCAGGGCCTGCCTGTCGCAGAGATCCAGCGCGCAGTATCCGGCATGTTGCCTTCGGACGCAGCTCCGCTGGTCCGGGTGGTGGGTGACACCACCCTGGTGAGCGCCGCCGTCGGAACTGATCTCCTGGTGAAAGCGGTCAGCGAAACCCTTCCCGGCTCCACTATCATTGGCCGCGGCGAGCACGTGGCGGTCATGAAGAGCGTCGGCCACCCCATGGAGATCGCCGCCGAGCACGGGCTCGAAACGATGGCCGGAAGCCAAGGCCTGTCCCACACCCGGATGGCCACAGAATCCGCTGTGACGGCCGGCGGCTCGCACCCCTTTTCCGTTGCCGACGATCTTTGCCTGGTCCACAACGGTTCCTTCTCCAACCACGCCACTGTCCGGCGCGATCTTAAGCGCGAAGGTGTGGTCTTCGACTCCGAAAACGACACCGAAGTAGGCGCCCGCTACGTGGCCTCCCGCCTGCAGCAGGGCGACACCCTCGAGGAAGCCCTGGTCAACCTGGGCAAGGTCCTCGACGGTTTCTACACCCTGGTGGTGACCACCGCGGACAGCATGGCCGTGGTCCGGGACCCCATCGCCTGCAAGCCGGCCATCATCGCCGAAACGGACGACTACGTGGCCATGGCTTCCGAATACCGTGCCCTGGCCGCCCTGCCCGGCATCGAAAACGCCCGCATCTTTGAACCGGAACCCGGAAAGGTCTACACATGGTCACTCTGACAGCGCCCGAAACCAGCAGCCCCGAAACCAGCAGTTCTGAAACCAGCAGCCCCGAAACCAGCCCTGCAAGCACGGCGGCACCTCAGGAAACTTTCGTTGTTGACCTGGCCGGCGGCCCCGTCCGCGCCTTCAACCAGGCACTCCACCACGCCGTTGACGGCCAGTCCTGGACCGTCACCAACCCCGAAGGCAAGCACAGTCTCGCGGTGGGTATCAACGCGGACGTCTCGGTGACCGTGGAAGGCCACGCCGGCTACTACGCAGCCGGGATGCACCAAAAAGGCGAAGTGACCGTCAACGGCAATGCCGGCGTCGGGCTGGCCGAGAACATCATGTCCGGCCGCGTCCACGTCAAGGGGGACGCCTCCCAGTCCGCTGCCGCCACCGGCCACGGCGGGCTGGTGGTCATCGACGGCAACGCCAGCGCCCGCTGCGGCATTTCCATGAAGGGTGTGGACATTGTGGTGGGCGGCAACATCGGCCACATGTCCGCGTTCATGGCACAGGCCGGACGCCTGGTGGTCTGCGGCGACGCCGGCGAGGCCCTGGGCGACTCCATCTACGAGGCCCGGATCTACGTCAAAGGCACCGTGGCTTCCCTCGGCGCCGACTGCATCGAAAAGCCCCTGAAGGAAGAGCACCTGGCCGAACTCGCCGGGCTGCTCGCTGCCGCCGGGCGGAGCGACAACCCGGCCGACTTCAAGCGCTACGGCTCAGCCCGGAACCTCTACCACTTCAGCGTCCACAACTCGACGTCGTACTAGGAGCCACCATGACCATCACCTCCGTTCCCCAGAATGCTCCGGCGCAGGACACCGCCTTCCCCACGCAGAACGTCGCTGAACTCGGCCTGCGTGAGTCCGCCACGTTCGACCGCGCCACCATCGCCGACATCCAGCGCGCCGCCGCAACTGGCGTCTATGACATCCGCGGCTGGGGCGCCAAGCGCAAGGTCCCGCACTTCGACGACCTGCTTTTCCTCGGCGCCTCCATGTCCCGCTACCCGCTGGAGGGCTACCGCGAAAAGTGCGATACCGACGTCGTCCTCGGGGACCGGCACGCCACCCGCCCCCTGCACCTGAAGACCCCGGTGACCATCGCCGGCATGAGCTTTGGCGCCCTGTCCGCCAATGCCAAGGAGGCGCTGGGCCGCGGCGCCTCAGAGGTGGGGACCTCCACCACCACGGGCGACGGCGGCATGACGCCGGAGGAGCGCGGCCAGTCCAAGCACCTGGTGTACCAGTACCTGCCCTCCCGCTACGGCATGAACCCGGACGACCTCCGCAAGGCCGACGCCATCGAGATCGTGCTCGGCCAGGGCGCCAAGCCCGGCGGCGGCGGCATGCTGCTGGGTCAGAAGATCACCGAACGCGTGGCCGGAATGCGCACCCTGCCGGTCGGGATCGACCAGCGCTCGGCCAGCCGGCACCCGGACTGGACCGGCCCGGACGACCTCGAGATCAAGATCGGCGAACTCCGCGAAATCACCGACTGGAAGACCCCCATCTACGTCAAGATCGGCGCCTCCCGGCCGTATTACGACACCGCGCTCGCTGTGAAGTCCGGTGCGGACGTTGTGGTGGTGGACGGCATGCAGGGCGGTACCGCGGCGACGCAGCAGGTGTTCATAGAAAACGTCGGAATCCCAACGCTGGCCGCCATCCCGCAGGCCGTCCAGGCACTCCAGGAACTCGGCGTCCACCGCAAGGTCCAGCTCATCGTTTCGGGTGGCATCCGCACCGGCGCCGACGTCGCCAAGGCCATGGCCCTGGGCGCGGACGCGGTGGCCATCGGAACCGCAGCCCTGATCGCGCTCGGCGACAACGATCCCCGGTATGCCGCCGAATACGCTGCCCTCGGTTCCGCGGCCGGCTTCTACGACGACTTCCAGGACGGCCGCGACCCCGCCGGCATCACCACCCAGGATCCGGAGCTCGCCTCCCGGCTGGACCCGGTAGCTGCCGGCCGCCGCTTGGCCAACTACCTCCGCGTTCTTACGATGGAAGCACAGACAATTGCCCGGGCCTGTGGGAAGTCGCATCTGCACAACCTCGAACCCGAGGACCTGGTGGCGCTTACCATCGAGGCGTCCGCCATGGCCCGCGTCCCGCTGGCCGGCACCAGCTGGATACCGGGCGCCAAGTAGCGCACGCCATGCAGCACGCGCAAGCTGCACTTGTACCCGTCCTGATAAGGGAGCCGTGATGACAGATTCCTCAGACTATGTGGTGGTGGGCGCCGGCCTGGCCGGTGCCGCCACCGCCTGGCAGCTCGCGGCCCGCGGGCACCAGGTGGCCATTCTGGAACGCAACGTTCCGGCCAGCCACGATGCCAGTTCGCACGGCTCCGCGCGGATCTTCCGCTACGCCTACGCGGACCATTTCTACACGCACGCCGTGGCGGAGTCGAAGAGTCTGTGGGACGGATTGGCAGCACTCTCCGGCACAGCGCTGATCACTCCCTCCGGAGCTGTGGACTTCGGCGCGGAACGCCATCCGCAGCTGCTGGCGTCGGTGCTGGCTGACGAAGGCATCGAGCACGAACTGCTCGACGCCGCCGCTGCCCGCGAGCGCTGGCCGGGCCTCGCTTTCGATACCGAGGTCCTCTGGCACCCCGGCGCCGGGGTGATCGACGCCGAAACGGCAGTCAACGCCATGGTGGACCAGGCGGTGAAACACGGTGCCCGCTTGCTGACAGGATGGGCGCTGCGGTCGGTGGAACGGCGCAGCCTGGAACACGCCGGAACCGGCTACCGCCTGACCTCCACCATGGGGGAGACGTTCGACGCCGGTCATGTGGTGATCAGCGCGGGCGGCTGGCTGCCGGAGCTGCTGGGGAAACTCTCGCTGCCCGCAGGTTTCCTCGCCGGGCTGCCGCAGATCACCGTGCGGCAGGAGCAGGCCTTCCACTTCCGCTACCGCGATCCAGACAGTGCCGCCAACTGGCCCACGTTCATCAACAAGCGCGGCGACATCCAGGTTTATGGCCTCCCGGGCGGGCGCGACGCAGGCTTCGCCGGCCAGAAGGTAGCCGAATACAACGGCGGCAAGTTCCTTCCCAGCGCCGCTGACCAGACCGGCGAAGTGGACCCGGCCAACCGCAGCCGGGTGGTGGACTACGTCCGCCGGCTCCTCCCTGGCCTGGACCCCGAGCCATACGCCGAGACCACCTGCCTCTTCACCAACACACCCACCGAGGACTTCATCATTGACCGGGTGGACGGCCTGACCATCCTCTCGCCCTGCTCCGGCCATGGCGCAAAGTTCGCTCCGCTGATCGGCCAGTGGGCGGCGGACCTGGCCAGCGGGGCAGCCGACGTCCCGCTGCGTTTCCGCACGGCGACGCATGCGGTAAGCAACCGCTGACTCCGCACAAGCACGCCATCTCTCCCGCCTTCTGGCGATCCTTGCCCCCACAACTCAGCGCACCCCGACGCCCCAGCTCTAGAAACGGACCCCCGTGACTGCCTCCACTTCTTCCGCTTTCCGCCAGACCCCGGAGGGTGCACCGCAAGCGTCTTCCGCCGTGCCAACAGCGGCTGAGCCTGCCGCCGCAACGGTGAGCGGCCTGCTCAGGGACATTGCCGACGTCGGCCGCGACAGCACCCGGGGCGGCTACTCCCGGCCCGTGTTCTCCAGCGCCGAGACGGAACTGCGCAGCTGGTTCATTGAGCAGGCCGCGCGCCGCGGGCTGGACGTCCAGACCGACCACAACGGCATCATCTGGGCCTGGTGGGACACCGCTGCCGGCACCAGGCAGGACGCCGTGGTCACTGGCAGCCATCTCGATTCCGTGCCGGGCGGCGGTGAGTACGACGGGCCGTTGGGGGTCGCCTCTGCACTGGTCGCCGTCGACCTCCTCAAAGCCCGGGGGCTGCGTCCCAGGCGGCCGCTGGCCATCGCTGTATTCCCCGAAGAGGAAGGCTCCCGGTTTGGCGTGGCCTGCCTGGGGTCGCGCCTGCTCACCGGCGAACTCGATCCCAACAAGGCCCGGCGGCTCAAGGACCCGGACGGAAACACATTCGCGGACGTCGCCGCGGCGAACGGCCAAGACCCGCGGCTGATCGGTGCTGACTACCAGGCGTTGGCGCAGCTGGGCATGTTCGTGGAGCTGCATGTGGAACAGGGGAGGGGGCTGATCGACCTGAACCAGCCGGTGGCCATCGGTTCATCGATCCTGGGCCACGGCCGCTGGAAGCTCACGGTCACCGGCGAGGGAAACCACGCGGGCACCACCCTGATGAAGGACCGGAAGGACCCCATGATCGCCGCGGCGAAGGTCATGCTGGGCATCCGCGACACGGCCCGGAAATACCGCGACGCGCGGGCCACCGTGGGCCGGCTTCAGCCCGTGCCCGGCGGAACCAACGTGATCGCTTCCCGGGTGGACCTGTGGATCGATGTCAGGCACCCAGACGACTCGGTGACCGCCGCACTGGTGGAGTCCATCTCCCTGAATGCCCAGGTGATGGCGGCCGAGGAAGGCTGCACCGCCACCCTCAGCATGGAGTCGTTGAGCCCCACCGTGAATTTCGACGCCTCGCTGCGGGACCGGCTCCGGGAACTGCTGCCGGAGGCGCCCGTCCTGGACACCGGAGCAGGGCACGACGCCGGTGTGCTGAGTTCGCAGATCCCCACGGCCATGCTGTTCATCCGGAACCCCACCGGCATCTCCCACTCGCCCGATGAACTGGTGGAGGATTGGGACGCCGAGGCGGGTGCCGTTGCGCTCGCGGACTCGCTGGCGGGGCTGCTGGGGGAGGCACGGGTCATCGGGTGACCGCGGGCTTCAGTTCCTCACGCGGTAGACCATCAGCACACACCCGCCGTCTAGCTCGCGGGAATCTTTCAGTACCAGCCCAATCCGGCCCTGGAGATCGCGGAAGAAGGGAACGCCCGAGCCCAGCAGAACGGGATGCACGTTGAGGATGACTTCGTCGATGATGCCGGCGGCAAACAGGGAGCCCGCGAGCTCGCCGCCGCCCATCAGGCAGATACCCTTGCCTGGCTGCTGTTTGAGCGTGCTGACGAATCCAACAGCATCGGAGGTGACGAGCTCCGTGCCGGGCGGGGCCTCGGAAAGAGTGCGGGAGAAAACGTAAGTGGCAACTGCGGGAATTCCGCTGCCCTCGTTGCTGCCGAAATCGGGTTCTGAGCCTGGTTCGGTACCGGGTTCACCGCCCATGCCCTGAGCGGCCGCGAATTCCCACGTTTTACGTCCCATAAGGACGGCATCCACGGTGGACCAGTACTCGATCATGTACTTTTCAACGTCCGGGCTGAAGTGGATCCAGTCGATGGCGCCGTCACTGCCGGCAATGAACCCATCAAGGCTGCACGCCGCACCATAGGTCACGGTCCGCATCGCATTTCCTTCCCCTGCGCGCCCACTAAAACTCTGGCACAAGCCCAAGGGTTTGGCTACGGCCGATGGATAGCGTGGGCGTCGTGGTGACCGTTCAAGCGCCACCTATGATGGCTCCTATGACCAATTACGCCCGGGAAGGGGCTCCCGCGACCGGCTCCGCAGCTGACGTTGAGGACGGCGTTCCCGGGGAGGGTGTTGCGGGCGACAGCGTCCCGGGTGCCGGGGCCAGCGTTCCAGGTGCCGGCGATAGCGCCCCCGATTCCGGGGCCAGCGGGAAACTGGAACAGGTCATCGCCGCCCAGGTCCGGCACTACCGCACAGCCGGCGGTTTGTCTTCGGCAGAACTGGCCGCCAGGACGGGTCTTTCCAAGGCCATGATCTCCCGGATCGAAACGGCCACCACATCCTGTTCCCTGACCACACTGCAGCGTCTGGCCGATGGCCTGAAGATTCCGGTCACGGCCTTGTTCCGGGGCGCGGACACTGACCGCGATGCCACCTTCACCAAAAGCGGCCAAGGCAGCCTTACGGTGCGAAGCGGCACCCAGCACGGCCACGAGTACCGGGTACTGGGCACGCTTAAGGGCCGCACCGATGCGCTTGAACCCACGTTGGTCACCCTCACCGACGCCTCCGACGTCTTCCCGCTGTTCCAGCACCCGGGCACCGAGTTCATTTACATGCTCACCGGCAAAATGATCTACGGGCACGGTGCCTACGAGTACGCAATGGAGGCAGGGGACTCGTTGCTGCTCGACGGCGAAGGCCCGCACGGTCCGTTGGAGCTGTTGGACCTGCCTATCCGGTTCCTTGCCGTCTCCGCCAAGTAAACCTGCGCGTCACCGTGGCTTTGAGATCTCACATCAGTGCGCCGGAGTGACGGGTGAAACTCGCTTGCCAGTGACTGAAACGTTGAATTAACGCGCCGGAAACCCACCGCGTGACCGCGGCGATGAAGATGGAACCAGACGGCAATAGCTGCCCTCCGATGAACGTGGTACTGACTCCGCGTCCCTCCTCCGGAGCGGCTCTGACGGGCAATTTCCGTTCTCTCTTCGCATCACGAAAGGGGTTTCCCATGGATTCGGGAAATGTCGCTTGGATTCTGGCCAGCTCGGCACTGGTCTGTATGATGATCCCCGCCCTGGCCCTGTTCTACGGGGGCATGGTGGGGTCGCGTCGCATTCTCAACATGATGATGATGTGCTTCGGCGGCGCCAGCCTTGTGGCCGTCCTGTGGGCGCTCTTCGGCTACTCAATGGCTTTCGGAGATTCAGTGGGTGGCCTCGGGCTGATCGGTGACATCACCGAATTCCCCGGCATGGGTCAGCTTCTCGCCGCCGACGAGGCAGCATCCATCCCGGTCATCCTCTTCGCAGCCTTCCAACTGTTCTTCGCGTGTGTCACTACAGCCCTGGTTGCGGGAGCGGCAGCCGGGCGCATGAAGTTCGGCGCCTGGATGCTCTTTGCCGGAATCTGGGCAACGATCGTCTACTTCCCGATCGCGCACTGGGTGTTCGCCTTCTCTTCGGCCGACGGCAGCGTTACCGGCGGCTGGATCGCCAGCGGGATCAAGGCCATTGACTTCGCCGGTGGCACCGCGGTCCACATGAACGCGGGCGCCGCAGCACTGGCACTGGCACTGGTCCTGGGCAGGAGTTCCGGCTGGCCCAAGATGGAACACACCAAGCCCCACAGCCGTCCGCTGGTCCTGGTTGGCGCAGGGCTGCTCTGGGTGGGCTGGTTCGGCTTCAACGCCGGTTCCGCACTCTCGGCAGGCCAGTCGGCGTCGGTGGTTTTCCTGAACACCGCAGTTGCAGCCTCCGCAGGCCTTCTCGCCTGGGCCCTGGTTGAGCGGCTCCGTCACGGCGCGGCGACCAGCATGGGTGCAGCGTCCGGCCTGATCTCGGCCCTGGTTGCGATCACCCCCGCATGTGGTGCGGTGAGCCCCCTCGGCGCACTGGCTATCGGCGCCATCGCAGGTGCCGTGTGCTCGCTGGCCATCGAACTCAAGTTCCGCCTCGGCTACGACGATTCGCTCGACGTCGTCGGCGTCCACCTGGTGGGTGGCATCCTTGGCACGCTGCTGATCGGCCTGTTCGCAACGGATGCGGCTCCCAACGGTGTCAACGGCCTGTTCTACGGCGGCGGTATTGAACTCCTGGGCGTCCAGGCGCTGGCCACAGTCACGGTCCTTGCCTACTCGTTCGGCATCACGTGGATTCTGGCGAAGATCCTGGACAAGACCATCGGGCTGCGGATCAAGCCCGAAGACGAGATGCGCGGTATCGACATCGCCGCCCACTCGGAGCTCGCTTACCTGACCGACGAAGACCCCGTGGAGCTGGGTTCGCCGCAGCGCGCCTGACACCTCCACCACGCTTGGAACCAAATCCAAGAAGATCCTTCTAGCAATCCCAGAAGTCCGGGCAGGCGGTCGCCGCACTACCCGAAGTACGAGTCAGGCCGAGGGCCGAACCGCGGACCGGTGTCAGCAGCAGCTGGCTTATAGTTCCGGGGTTCGGCCCTTTGTCGTGCTGCGGGACTGCAGGGGTGGGTCCAGTGGGGCGTTCAGCCGTCGATGCAGACCAGGTTGCCGTTCTGGACTTCGAGCACTGCGGCTCTGACATGGCTGAGATGGGTCTTGGGGTCTGCGGTCATCCCTTCGATGTCCTCACCGTTCCAGAATGGGTGCGTGAAATAGACAACGAGAGCGCGATCCTTCCCCTCAGCCGAAGCTGCCATTGGGACAACGTCCGCGTGCCGGCCTACCACTGGGCCGCCGTCGGACGTCTCAGGAGAGGTGAGGATGAGCCCGTCACGGTGTTCCTGCCGGACCCAGGCGCCGGCCGCATCGCGGGAGCGGTAGACGGCCTGACCCCGCCACTCGTCAACGATCATCCAGTACGAGCCCTCCAGCCGGAAGACTTTGGGGCCCTCGTGGGGCCGCCCGGGAATAACAAGCCCTTCCAAGACCCACGACGACGGATCGGCCGGTGTGCTGCTGACCGCGCTGTAGGTATTGGATCCGCGGGTTTCGTCCTTGTACCAGAGGCGGTACTGGCCGTCGCCGCACAGGGCTACCGCAGCATCGATGACTCTCGGCGAATCCAGTTCGACGGCGCCGAGGTACTCCCAGGTGGTGAGGTCGTGGCTGGCAAGCTGGACGATGGAGGCATCTCCGGTCCAGTCAGTCCGCACCCCACCGAGCACTGTCAGATACATGATCCACTGGTCACCCAAGCGCACGACGTCGGGCGCCCACAGGGTAGCGGGCAGTTCAGTTCCGGGCGGGACCAGTCCGTCGAGCGTGCCCTGGTACGCCCAGTTCAGGCCTCCGTCAGACGAGCGGGCAACCCCAATTGCCGTCCCGTGCACCCACTCCACGCCGGTCAGGCCAGGTGTCGTGGCCCGGCGCTGGGTGTAGAAGAGTACCCACTCACCACGGAGGTGATCCTGGACCAGGACCGGATCCGTTGGGCCGTCCCAGACCGGATCACGGTACGGCGTCCTGAAGGCATCAGGGCTGAGGGCGGTCAGTGCAGGCGCGTCGGCGTTCGTTTCGTGGCGCACGGGAGTCTCCAATGAAAAAGCTGATTTCGGTACAGCATAAGCGAGAAATCGGTTTCCCGCAGCTAATTCGCTCTGCTCCAAGCCGGTCAAGATGAAAGTGTCCAGTTCAACTCGTCGAGCCGCTCCAGCTCAACTCGTGGAGCCGATCCAGCTCAACTCGTCGAGCCGCTCCAGTTCAACTCGTCGAGCCGTTCCGGATCGGGCTGCCTCTCCTTGTGCTCACTCTGCTCTGGCCGTTCCGTTACTGTCCGGGCCTGCCTGCACCGGCTGACTGCGCTTTTGCCGTTCTCCCTGGGACGGCGTGTGTTCGCGCCGTTCGAGTCCGTTGGGTTGTCCCTGCACCATCTGGAGGAGGACTTCCGGTAACCGGGGTGGTTCCCAGTCGGGTTCTTCGGTGGCGTAGTGTCTGCCGGTGGGTGAGATCCAGCCTGGTGGGTGGTCTTTAGTAGCTGGTGCGGGTGTCCAGCCGGTGGTGTGCCTGAGCCGATGATGCCGTGGACACGGCTGGGAAAGGTTGCTGACGCCGGTGGTTCCGCCGTGGGCCCAGGCGAGCAGGTGGTCTGCTTCGTTGTCCAGGGAATGGTTGCTGCAGCCAGGGA